>NZ_FOCY01000010.1:0-65691 GCF_900110235.1 Megamonas sp. Calf98-2
CATCAACCTTCTTTGGAGAGATATAGTAAGACCTGCTATTTTAGTAGGCAAGTATCGTTTGTATCCAAGAATCCCCTGCCTTTAGGCATGGGGAGTATGTCAAGTATTTAATTTTTAGTATTTGGATTAAATATATTTAATTGTGGAAGTGCATCAATTAGATTTAATTCAAAAGCATATTGATAAAATAAAGATAAAGCTTTAAGTTGTTCTTTTTGCAATTTCCATTGAATTATATGAAGATATTCATCTAATTGCGTGAAAGAAAAAGGCTTATCTGTAGCAATTTCTTTTATAGCCTGATGAAGGTTGGTAAAACCATTGGCAAAACCATTTTTTATATATTGTTGAATAATAGAGGTTTTTTGAGGATTTTCTTGTGCAAAATCTTTACGTACTACCCATACTGCATATACCATGCAAAGATTAGTGAATTCTTTCCATTGTTGACCGATATCGTAATAATATAAATTCTTATCTTGATGATATTTTAAAAAGAGAGCATCATCACCAATGAATAGAGAAGCGGTAGCGTTTTCGTCAGAAAAAGGATTTTGAGGTGAAACTTTAGCAATAGAATAATCTGGTGTAGCATGATAACGTTTATTCATGATTATTTTCAAAAGACAATGTGAAGTAGCCGATTGAGATGTGAGTAAAATCTTATCTGTGGTAATTTCATGAATAGGTTTTTTGCTGACTAAAATTATACTTTGCACAGGGCCATCAGCCATAATGCTGATATCAGGTAAAATCATTAATTTATCAAAATTGCGAGCATAAATGATAGATGAAACAGGACTGATATCCAATTTATCTTGCGTGATTGCTTGATTTAAATTAGCAGGAACATCTTTAAATAAATTGAATTTATCACTAGGATTTTTAGTGAATGTATAAGTTAAAGGAAGACAATTTAAATAATTTATATGACCAACATTTGGCTTTAACATATAGATACCTCTTTTATTTAAATAGATTATAAAAAATGTTATATTAAAATATTGTAAAAAATAGAATAATATAATATACTATTATATTATTTTAGCAAAAGAAATACAACAAAGGTGATTTTTGTATAGTTTGTATTGTATAATTAGATAAAAGTGATATATTGATAGATATCATTTTTTTAGATATACATATACACAGTAAGCAGATTATATGTTAAAATTAATCTGTATATTTAGGCTATTTATAAGTTATTTAATTAAATAATATTATAATTTTCATTAAAATTTTGGGAGGAAATATCGTATATGACAAGAATTAAAGATGCAGTTGAACATATAGCAAAAGCTATAATAGCCCAAAAAGATTATTTAAATATGTTAGATAAAGCTATTGGTGATGGCGACCATGGCAATAATATGGCTATTGGTTTTGAAGCTGCTTTAGAAGAAATTGACAATATGAATGATGATGGAAATTCAGCAAAAGTTTTCAAAGCTATAGGTACAGCTTTTTCTGAAAATGTAGGCGGTGCAGCTGGTCCATTATATGCAGCAGCTTTCAACCGTGCAGCTAAAGCTTGTGATGAAAATACATCTTTTACAGTTGATTCTGTAATTAAAGTTTTAGGTGAAGCTATCGAAGCTATTAAAAAACGTGGTCGTGTAGAACCAGGTGAAAAAACAATGTTAGATGTTTTAATTCCTGTACATACAGCTTTTGTAAAAGGTAAAGAAAAAGATTTAACATTATTCCAATGTTTAGGTGAAGCATCAAGAGCTGCAAAAGAAGGTGCAGATTATACACGCACTATTTCTGCAAGCAAAGGTCGTGCAAGCTATTTAGGTATCAGAAGTATTGGTCATCAAGACCCAGGTGCTACATCTTCTCTTATTATGGTTAGAGAGTTATATAACTTTTTTCAACGTTAATAAGCAAAGGATAATTCATAAGTGTCTACTATGAGATTTTTTAGTAGGCACTTATATTTTTTTTATTAAAATATTATTTTTACAGAAAAAAATATATAAAAAAAATAATCTGATTATTGCAATAAAATTTTGACTGTGCTATAATAAAGACAGAAAGAAAAGTTATAGTGCTTAAAACAATTGAATGTAATGATATAAAAATAGTTTATGGAGAATGAGCAATAGAAATTATTGTACAGAGGAACTAAAAATTATTTATATAGAATGCATTCGAAAGGAGTGAGGGTTATAGCGGATTTGCAAAAAGGCTTTAATGAAAGGTGCACTTAGATATCTCGTGCTGTTAAAGAAAGCAAGTTTGTAAAGAAAAACTAGATTTTATAGATAGTAAGGCATTGTTAGTTAAAGTCTAAACTGATTTATAAGTGTGCACAAATAGTAACGTTACAAAATTTATTATTAATTCAAAAAGTGTATAATACGTATTAGGTGTATTTTAAGTTAGTTAGAATATTATAAAAGAATGTAAAAAGATGTATTTGGAATTAAATGCATATTACACACGTTAGCTGACTGATAAATACAGCAAAAACTTCTATCTTAAGGGAAGATTTGCAAAAAAAATTAAATAGTGAGGTAGTTTGATGTATACACAGTATACTAGATAAAAGACGATTAGCATGAAGATATGTTAATCGTCTTTTATTTTGCCATTATTTATTTTTTATTTTAAACGATAGAGATGTTTTTTCTTGCTTAAATATTTAATAGGCGGAGTAGTTATCATTTCATTTTTGGTACTTTTTTTAATGATATGATTATGTCGGTCTACGCTTAAAACTAAACCGATGCTAATCATATTTAAAATAAGTGAAGTACCACCATAACTGATGAACGGTAAAGGTACACCAACTACAGGAACAATACCGATAACCATAGCCATATTGCCAGTAGCTTGACCTACAATCAATAAAGTAATGCCACATACAAGCATTTTGCCAAAATTATCTTTAGTGCGTAGAGCAATTTTTATACAATAAAAAGCTAGCGCAATTAAAAGCAAAAAGACAATAAAAGCGCCCATAAATCCTATTTCTTGGCAAAAAACAGCAAAGGCAAAGTCTGTATGAGATTCAGGTAGATAAGAATATTTACTAAATCCATGACCTAAGCCCATGCCAGAAAATCCTCCAGAACCAATAGCTAAGATGGATTGGACTATTTGATAACCATCTTCTTGAGAGCGAGACCAAGGGTCATACCAACTATTGATACGGTCTAAACGATATGGTTGGAAGGTTGCTAAAAGTGTAAGTAAGATAAAACCAATACCACAGATTATACCAATCCATTTTTTGGATAGACCAGCAATAAAATACATAATGGTTGGAATACCAATGATGATAAGTGCAGTTCCCATATCAGGTTGAGCTTCAACAAAACCTGCAATTATTAGACATAGAAGAAATATAATATTTTTTTGTGGATTTACCGTTATAGGAATTTTTTTATCTATACATTGACCAAGATAAGAGGCACTGATGATAATGGTAACAATTTTGGCGATTTCAGAAGGTTGGAATTGCATAAATCCAAGTGATAGCCAACGTTTAGAACCATTTACAGTAACACCCATAATTAATACAGCACTTAAGGATAAAATCGTTATGACTGTAAGTAGTAAAGATTTATTTTTTAATTTTTTATAATTAAATCTAGAAGTTAAAGCAAAAGCGACAAATCCAATTAACAAACTTATTAAGTGACGGATTAAAAAGAAATAGGGATTTTCAAAGTTAGTATAAGCGGTTATTAAGCTGGCACTACAAATATTTATAGTGCCAATGACAATCAGGATAAACATGATACAGGTGATAGCTTCCATATCATTTATCCAAAATTTTTGCTTAGTCAACATTATTTTTTATCCTGCTTAGTAAAAGTTACCTCACAGCGATTGATTTTTTCACCGAAACCGCTAAATTTACGTTCATATTCTGTCATGATATTGTTAGCTTGATATTCACTATTATGAAGGTCAAAAGTAAGTGCATTTACTTTTAAATTAGCAAGTTCAAATTGTTCTAATGAAAAATCAAATAGAGGTCTATTGTCGGTTTTAAAGAATAATTCCCCATTATCTTTTAAGAGTTTGCGATATTTTTCCAAAAATCCTATATAAGTTAAACGTCTTTTTGCATGACGAGCTTTTGGCCATGGGTCGCAGAAATTGATATAAAAACGGTCAACTTCATCTTCAGCAAAGATATTTTCAATTTGTTCAATATTAAATACCATTAGGCGAACATTAGTTAAACCAAGTTCTTTTACTTTTTTAGCAGCATAGTATAAAACATCTTGTTGAAGTTCTATACCGATAAAATTAACTTCAGGATGAAGAGCTGCTGTTTTACTGATGAAATCTCCTTTTCCTGTGCCAAGTTCTACATAAAGAGGTGCCTGGCGGTCAAATACTTCATGCCAATGACCTTTAATTTCTTCAGAAGGACTTTGTCCTTTAGTATATACAAAATTATTAAAATCTAAAATAGCTTCATCAATCCAAGGTTTTCTTCGTAAACGCAAAATAATTCTCCTTTTTATAAATATATTCAAAGAATATTTTATCACAAAAGATTTATAAATACATGGTTTTTACATAAAAAGCTTCTGTTCTTTTTTATAGTCGAGAACAGAAGCTTTTTTGCTTAAAATAAGAGATTGCTTTCAACAATCATGCGAATACCTAATAAGAATAAAGAAATGCAAAGAAGTAAAATGATACTGCGAGGTTTAGTTTTCTTAGATAATCTAGCACCGATTTGAGCACCGATTACAGCACCAAAACCAACAGCAAGAGCAGGTATCCAAACGATATGATTTAAAAATATATGAGATGTAACACCCATAAAAGAGGAAACAGCTAAGACAAAATGAGATGTTGCAGTTGCCATATGTGGTGGAAAAGCAAGGGCATAGATCATAACAGGAACATGAATGATACCGCCACCAATACCAAAGATGCTAGAGATAAAACCTACAAACATACTTAAAATAATACCGAGTTTTTTGCGAGCTATAAATAAGGTTTCATCAAAATTTGTAGCGATAGCTTTTTTATTAGATGAATTCCAATACATGATAGCAGAGATGATTAAGATAAAAATACCATAACTAAGACTGAAAGTAGGACCTGTGAAATAATCACTGACAAGGCTACCTAAAATAGCTCCAGGAAGTGTAGCAATAGCAAAAGGAATGGCTGCTTTAAAATAAACGCGATGTTGTTTTACATAAGCATATGTCCCTGAAAGTGCATTTAAAAATACACCAAATAATGAAGTACCAACTATTTCAGGAGCACTATGAAAAATAGAAGGTGTGAGTGCAAAAGTAAAAAGTGGTATCATGATTAAACCACCACCAATACCTATTAAAGTACCAAATGTACCTATGCCAATACCGACGACAAATAATACAAGAATTTCAATCATAAAAAAACCTTACTTTCATATTTTGTAATTTATTATATTTTAGGCTATAAAACCAAAATGCTTAGCTACTAATTCATAGGCTGGCACAGCGATATTTTTTGCTTTTGCCATGCGAACAACTTCAAAAATAAGTCCATCAATTTCTGATTGACTACCTTTTTGTAAGTCTTTTTGCATAGAAGCTGTAGTATCTGGTGTCATAGCATTTAATGTTTTTAAGTTTATATCAATGATATTTTCAGGAAGATTAATATTATAAGCTTTAGCTAGATTAATACAATCTTTTGTTAAGGCAATGAATAAATCTTGTTCTTTTCCTTGTTTTTGCATGATATCTGCTGGTATATCAAAATAAGCTCCACAACTAGCATAAGGGGAGATTAAAACGAATTTGCGGAAGGTATCTTCTGCGATATTTTCTGATAAGACAACAGAAATATTACTATCTTTAAGGTCTTGAGCAATTTGTTCTAATTGATTTTTTAATGGAGTTTTTCCACGTGTGCCAAAGACGATGCGGAAAATATTACCCTTTTGAGATATTTCTCCAGGTGCAGAAATATAGGCAACAATATAGATACATCCTTCAATTACATTTGTATGAGGTAATTTAGGTGCTAGTCTATAACCTGTACCATAGATATTTAGTATAGGAATGATGATGGTATTTTCCTTGCTTACTTTGGCTAAAAAAGGAATGATATCATCAAGCGCATATCCTTTGACAGAAATAAAAATTACATCAGGTATTTCATTTGTTTGAAGATATTGCTTTGTAGTCATTGCTTTTACGGGTTTTAAATTAAATTTGCCAATTCTATCAGAATTGATGGTAAGACCATTTTCGTTGATGGTTTCAAGATGTTTTCCACGAGCGATAAAGGTTACATCATGATTATTTTTAGCTAAAAAACCACCGATACAAGCTCCAGTTCCTCCAGTGCCGACAATGAGATATTTCAAGAAAATCCCTCCTTAAATATGATATAGTTATTATAGCAAAGTATAAAAGATTTTTCTTAATAAAATAAGAAAGTGAGATAAATAATATGACAGAGATTGATTATGTAAAAATTTTTAAAGCGTTATCTGATGAAATGAGATTAAAGATTTTACAAGAAATTGCAAAACATGAGGAAATTTGCGTTTGTAAATTAATGGAACAATTTGTTATAGCTCAAAGTAAATTATCTTATCATTTAAAATTATTATTAGAAGCGAATTTAATAAAAGTAAAACCACAGGGAAAATGGAATTTTTATAGTATTAATAGTTCTTTATTGACAGAAGTATTTAGTCAAAAGGCGATAAAATTTTTTCAACATGAATAAATAGACTTGTCATATCAAAAAAAATTGATATAATAAACATATCAAAAATATTTGATATGAGGTGAGATAATGTTTGATTTTTTTGTTGAACAAATACTAGGAATGCAATGGCTGAATGATTTAGTTTGGCAAGTCTTAGTAAATTATTTTAATGCAGATAAAAGTTCAAATTGGTGGTCTAGTATTCATTTTTTCTTTTATGATACGATAAAGATAACTATCTTATTAGTAACTTTAATTTATTTGATATCATATATTCAGTCGTATTTTCCACCAGAAAAGACAAAACGAATTTTAACGCATTTTGATGGTTTTACTGGAAATATAATTGCTGCACTACTTGGAACTGTAACGCCATTTTGTTCTTGTTCAAGTGTGCCTATTTTTATAGGTTTTACTAGAGCAGGATTACCTGTAGGCATGACTTTTTCTTTTTTGATATCTTCTCCTATGGTAGATGTGGCATCTATGCTTATGTTGATGTCATTTTTTGGACCTGAATTTGCTATTTTTTATACAGTTGTAGGCGTAATATTAGCTGTTGTTGGCGGTAAAGCCTTATCGATAATGAAGGTTGAAAGATATTTGAAAAAATATGATGGAGCAATTAGAGATTTTTATGCTGAATCAGAGTATTTTAATCAAAGACAAAGATTAAATTATGCTTTAAATGATACTAAAATTATCGTGAGAAAAGTTTTTCCTTATGTATTATTGGGCGTATTAATAGGTGCAGTAATTCATAATTGGATACCACAAGAATTTATTTTAAGTATTTTGGGAGATAATAATCCTTTTGCTGTTATTTTAGCTACAATTATTGGCATACCTATTTATGCTGATATATTTGGAACTTTGCCAATCGCTGAAGCTTTATATTTAGTAGGTGTACCAGCTGGTACGATTTTAGCATTGATGATGGCGATAACAGCTTTATCACTTCCATCACTTATTATGCTCAGCCAAGTATTGCAAAGAAAATTATTGTTTTTATTTATAGGTATTGTAAGTATAGGGATTATTTTTGTAGGCTATATTTTTAATTTTGTATTTTAAGATAGAGGTGTAAAATTTGTTAAAAGTAGCATTTATTTGTGTGCATAATTCTTGTAGATCTCAAATGGCAGAAGCTATAGCTAAAGAAATGGGAAAAGATGTATTTGAAGCTTTTTCTGCAGGAACACAGTTAAAAAATCAAATAAATCCTGATGCAGTTCGTATTATGAAATCTTTAGGTTATGGTGATATAACAAAGGTGCAAAGACCTAAATTATTGCAGGAATTACCAGAGATTGATATTGTTATAACTATGGGTTGTAATGTAGCTTGTCCTATGATTAAATGTAAATATCGTGAAGATTGGGGTCTACAAGACCCTACAGGAAAATCTGATGAGGAATTTTTTAAAATCGTTGAACAGATAAAAGCGAAAATGAATAATTTAATAGCTAGAATAAATAATAAAGAGTTGTGATATTGAAATGGATTTTATAAAAATAGATAAAGAAAAATGGCAAAGAAAAAAAGTTTTTGAGCTGTATAGCAAAGATATTCTTTGTACTTATAGTATGACAATCAATTTAGATATCACAGGTTTAAAAAATAAAATAGAGATAAAACAGCTAAAATTTTTTCCTGTAATTTTATATGGTTTGAGTAAGTTTGTTAATAAATATAAAGAATTCCGCATGGATTTAAATAAAGATGGAGAATTAGGATATTATGATGAGATAAATCCTATTTTTACAGTCTTTGAAGAAGCGCAAGAACAGTTTTATCAAGTGTGGACAAAATATGATGATGATTTTGAAGTGTTTTATCAAAATTATTTATTGGATATGAAAAATTACCAACAGCAAGAGATAAAAAGCTCTAAATTATTATTAGAAAAAAATGTGTTTAATGTTTCTCGTGTTCCTTAGGTTAGTTTTACAGGTTTTAATTTAAATTTAGCTAAAGGATATGATTATTATTTGCCTATTTTCACTATAGGAAAGTATTTTGAACAAGGTGAAAAAATATTATTGCCATTAGCTATTCAAGTACATCATGGAGTATGTGATGGTTTTCATCTATCAAGATTTATAAATGATTTGCAAGAATGGTTGGATAAAACAGATGAAATATAAAAAAAGGCACTACAATTGTAGTGCCTTTTTATTTTTATTAGCCACGAAGATTTGCATTGAAATCTTTTTGAAGTTTAGCTACGATTTTTTCGATTGCTGGATCAATTTCAGCATCAGTTAATGTTTTATCATTGGATTGGAAAGTTAAGGAGAATGCTAAGCTTTTTTTGCCTTCTTCAACTTGTTTACCAGTGTAAACATCAAATAAAGTGATTTGAGTGAGATTTTGACCTGCGGCTTTGGTCATAGCTTTTTCGATATCAGCAGCATTTACATCAACATCTACGAGCATTGCAAGGTCACGGCTAGTTGCTGGATATTTTGGCAATGCTTTATATTTTAAGTCTTTAGCCATGTATTTCATAACAGTAGTAGCGTCAAGTTCAAAGATATATACAGGTTTTGTAATACCATAAGCAGAAAGTACAGCAGGATGAACTTCACCAACTGTTGCGATTACATCGCGACCTTTTTTGAAGAGAGCAGTTTTGCCTGGGTGCATAGCGTAATGTGTACCAGCTTCAACTGTATAACGAGTTACACGAAGATTTGCAAGTAATTCTTCGATAATGCCTTTAGCATCGTAGAAATCTACCATATCATTTGCTTGGTTCCAACCCTGAGCATTGCGACGACCAGTGATAGCACCTGCAATTTTTACAACTTCATCTGGAAGTTCTGTTACAGGAAGTGCTTTAGGGAAGAATACAGAACCTACTTCAAATAAAGCTACATCATCATTTTTACGAGCAAGATTGCGAGCAAGATTATCAAAAATACTGCTGAGCAATGTTGTACGAACGAGAGGATATTCGTCAGAAAGTGGGTTCATGATAGGTACAGCTTTACGAAGTGGGCTATCTTGTGGAATGTTTAATTTATTGAATGTTTCTTCGTTAGTTAAAGCAAAGGAAATTGTTTCATAAAGTCCTTGGCTAGATAAGGAAGCTTTTACTTTATCAATAAATGTTTGTTTTGCAGATTGAGTTCCCTGCATAGAAACGCCATTTGGAAGAGTGGATTTAATTTTATCAAAACCATGTAAACGAGCAATTTCTTCGGAAATATCAGCCATGCAAGTTACATCATTTCTCCAAGATGGAACTTTAACAGTGATTTCATCATTTTCATCTTTTGTAACATCAAAACCAACACTTGTAATGATATTAAGCATAACATCTTTAGCGATATTAGTGCCGAGATGATTATTGATTTGTTCTGGTGTGAAAGTAACATAATTAGCTTGTTTTGGATTTGGATATACATCTACAATTCCTTCGCAAACAGTGCAAGCACCCATTTCTTGAAGTAATTGAGCTGCTCTGTCGAGGGCTTTAATAGTAGTTTCGCTATCAACACCACGTTCAAAACGGCCAGAAGCTTCAGAAGAAAGACCGCAAGCACGAGCAGTTCTGCGGATACATGGACCATAGAAATCAGCAGATTCTAATACTACAGTAGTAGTAGTAGTGTCTGTGATTTCTGTTTCGAAACCACCCATGATACCAGCAAGACCAGCAGCTTTTTCGCTATCAGCGATAACGAGCATTTCACCTTTTGCTTTGCGAGAAGTATCATCAAGAGTATGAAGTTCTTCACCTTCAATAGCACGACGAGCAATTAATTTTTTGCCTGTGATTTTATCATAATCATAAGCATGCATAGGATGACCAAGTTCAATCATAACGAAGTTTGTAACGTCAACTACATTATTGATGGAACGAATGCCAGCACCTTCAAGACGTTGTTGCATCCATTCAGGAGATGGGCCGATTTTTACATTTTTAAGCATACGTGTAGAGAAACGAGAGCATAAATCAGGGTCTGCGATTTCTACAGAGAAGATATCGTTTAATTTAGTATTATCATCTTCATTAACTTTGATTTCAGGAAAATGTGGTTTGTTGCCAGTGATAGCAGCAATTTCACGAACAAGACCGAAAACACTGAAGCAGTCTGCACGGTTAGCTGTAAGTTCAAATTCCAATACAACATCATTTAAACCTAATACATCTTTAGCAGGAATACCTACAGGAGTATCACTAGGTAAAATGAAGATACCAGTTTTTTGTTCTTCAGGTAATTTTTCAAGGTCGAGTTTTAATTCTTGAGCGGAGCAAAGCATACCATTAGAAGCTACGCCACGAAGTTTACCTTTGGAGATTTTCATGCCGTTTGGCAAATGAGCACCTACCATAGCTACAGGAACAACTTGTCCTTCTGCTACGTTTTGAGCACCTGTTACAATGATGATATTTTCAGCAAGACCAACATTCATAGTACAGATTTGTAAGTGGTCAGAATTTTGATGTGGTTCAAGTTTTTCGATGCGACCAGTTACAACTTTTTCTAAACCTTCGCCAGGGTCTACAACATTTTCAACAGGAATACCAGCCATTGTGAGTTTATCAGCAAGCTGCTCTGGAGTTTCAGTAAAATCTATATAATCTTTAAGCCATTTAATAGAAACTTGCATTAAATATAATCCTCCTTAATATTAGAACTGACGTAAGAAACGTACATCATTATCATAGAATAAACGTAAATCATCAATGCCATAAGCGAGCATAGCAATACGTTCAACACCCATACCGAAAGCAAAACCGCTAACTTGTTTAGGGTCATAACCACTCATTTCAAGTACATGAGGATGAACCATACCTGCACCTAAGATTTCAAGCCAGCCAGTGCCTTTACATACACGGCAACCTTTACCTTTACACATAACGCAAGAGATATCTACTTCAGCACTTGGTTCAGTGAATGGGAAGAAGCTTGGACGGAAGCGAACTTTTACATCTTCGCCGAAGATTTGTTGTAAGAAAGTAACAAGTGTGCCTTTGAGGTCAGCAAAGCTGATGTTTTTATCAATGCAAAGACCTTCAACTTGAGTAAACATTGGGGAATGTGTAGCATCATAATCATCACGGCGATATACATGACCTGGAGCAATGATGCGAATTGGGCTATTTGGTTCATGAGCTTGCATTGTGCGAGCCTGTACAGGAGAAGTCTGACTTCTAAGTAAGATATCTTCTGTGATATAGAAAGAGTCTTGCATATCACGAGCTGGGTGATCTTTTGGAAGATTTAAAGCTTCAAAGTTGAAATAATCAGATTCAATTTGAGGACCTTCAGCGATAGAATAGCCCATGCTAGTGAAGATGTTTTTTATATTGTTTAAGGTAACAGTTAAAGGATGAAGATGTCCTAAGCTTTGACGACGACCAGGAAGCGTAACATCAATTTTTTCTGTAGCTAAACGATTTGCAAGTTCAGCTGTTTTTAATTCTTCTTGTTTAGCTGCGATTGCAGTTTCTAATTCTTTACGAGTTGTATTTACCATTTGACCAACTACAGGACGTTGTTCAGGGCTTAATTTACCCATACCACGTAAAATGCTAGTCAAAGAGCCTTTTTTACCAAGATATTTTACACGCACATCATTTAGTGCATTGAGATTAGAAGCGCTATTAATATCATTAATCGCTTCTTGTTGTAAACTTTTGAGTTCTTGTTCCATGATTTCACTCCTACAAAATTTTAACAAAAATAAAAGCTCTCACCCCATGAAGGGGCGAAAGCTTGTTTCGCGGTACCACCCTAATTGATACTTAAAAGCATTAACGCTGCCAGACGCTATGACTACTTATTTTCACCATAGAAGCTCCAAAGTGAACTTCAATTAAATTTTCTTTTATTGTTCTCAGCCTAGACAATATTTTCTGTAAAAGAAATCTTAATTTACTCTCTTTATCATCGCTTAGTTATATTACAATTTTACAGTGAAAAGTATATCATAAAAATTTATTAAAAACAAGATTGAGGAAATATTGAAGATTTTTATAAAAAAATAATTTTAATTTATGTTATTTTTATATATTTTAGAGGCGATTTTGTGAATTATGGCATTTATAAAAAACAAATTAGAGATATAAAATATAATAAAGTATATGAAAACTAGCATTATTGTAAAAATCTCTAAAAAATAGAATGGATTTTGAAACGGAAAAATAATAGCGATAGAATATAGTCAAAGATAAAACGTTAGAAAAATAAGAATATTTATAAATTATAAAAGAGGTGCGGGAATTATGTTTGATGAAGGTAAAATCGTTATTATTGGTGCTAGTAATGTTGGTACAGCAGTATTGAATAAAATTGTGGATTTCGGTTTAGCATCAGAAGTTGTATTAATTGATATTAACGAGAAAAAATGCATGGGTGAATCTCTGGATACAAGTCATGCTACAGCTTGCATTAGCAGTCATAATATTTATATTCATGAAGGCGATTATGAAGATTGCAAAGATGCTAGTATGATTATCATCACAGCTGGTCCAAGTATAAAACCAGGAGAAACACCTGATAGATTAATTTTAACTAAGACAAATTGTAAAATCATGGATAGTGTAATGTCGCAAATCGTTCGTTATACAAAAGATGCAATTATTTTAGTAGTAACTAATCCTTTAGATGTAGCTACTTATTATGTATCTGCTAATTTTGATTATCCAAGAGAAAAGATAATTGGTACAGGTACTTTATTAGAAACTTTCCGCTTACGTAGAATTTTGGCTGATTATTATCATTTAGACCCAAAACTTGTACATGGATATGTATTAGGTGAACATGGCAATTCTGGCTTTGTGGCATGGAGCACAGTGGACATTGCAAGTTTAGGCTTAGGCAATATGGATGAATTTTTTAATCGTGATTATAAATTAAATAAAGGTATGATTGAACAAAAAATCATGCAAGTCGTATATGATGTAATTAATTTAAAAGGTTGTACTAATACAGGTATTGCTATGGTAGCTTGTCGTTTTATTAAAGCTATAAAATATAATGAATATACAATTTTACCAATGTCATCTATTTTAACTGGTGAATATGGCATTCATGATGTGGCTTTGAGTTTGCCTTGTATGCTTAACAACACAGGAATTATCAAGAAATTTACACCAAAATTAACTGATGAAGAAGTAGGTAAAATGATAGCTTCTGCTAAAAGTGTAAAATTTGCTATGAAAGCTATTGAGAAAAAGACAGAAGCTGTAGCTTAAATACAATTAGATAATTTATAAATATTTATTTTAATAGCGAGGTTTTTATTTAAGTAGAAAATCTCGCTATTTTTATAAGTTTAAATTTTAAAGATAAGGTCGTGTTTTAATTGTTATGATAAGAAAGGAATAGTATTATGAATACTTTGACCAATGTAAAAAAATCACAGGGAATAATGATGTTTATTATCTTGTTATTATCTTATATAGTATTTGCATCAAATTGGGTAGCAGGTTCAAATTTATCCGAAAAGATTGTATTTCATTATTTTAATGGCGAACAAGTATCACCGATGGTTTCAGAAGTTATAAATTATACAATAACGATTGCTAGAATTTTTGCAAACTTAGTCGCAGCGTATATTTTATTGAAATTAAATCCGCGAAAGGCAAGTATTGTAGCATTAGTATTACTTTGTTTTTCTTTTGTTGCTGTATTTGCTACAAATTATTGGCTATATACTATTGCGCGTATGATTATGGCATTAGGCGGTTCTATGATAATGGTATATATGAATACTGTAGTAGCTAGATTTATAGCTAATGATGAAAAAATTATAGCAAGTGCGCTAGTTACAGCTTCGTATAATATTGGTGCAGGTTTAGTGGCTATTATTTTCTTTTTATATAAAGATGTGGTTATTAGTGATTGGCAACATACAATGTATATATTTAGCTTATTTAGTATTTTGCTTTTAGTTTTATGGACTATGTTGGCAAAGGATTTTTCACCTAATGATGAGAATACACATCATCAAGAGGAATATAAATATAAAAATGCATTAACAGATAAATTTGTATATTGTTTTTCTATGGGCTTTGGCGGTTTTTTATTTTTATATGTAATGTCTTTAGTATCTATACCTGTAAAATTAGTTGCACAGGTCAATAATGGTTTTAATGCTGAATTTATGATATTGGCAATTACTATGGGTGGTATAGTTGGGACTTTATTTAGTATTTTAATTGGCAAAGTACCTTTTGAGCGTAAGCCGTTTTTATTAGTTCATGGTATTATGATGATTATTGCTATGGCTTTAGGTTTGTATATGGCATATATAAATCCAGGATTGGCATACTTTTTATTTGCGATTGGCGGATTTGTGATGTTTTCTCAGTATTCTGTGTATCTGAATTTTCCTTATGAATTGCCAAATATGAACCCACGTAAATTAACTATTATGTTCGGTGTGTTTTGGGCATTGGGCTATACTATTTATACTGTATTGAATTTTATTTGGAGCATTATACTTTCGTATTATGGTTGGGATTTATCCATGGTATTTTATATTGTATGTAGTTGTATATATATAATTTTTGTATTTACATTCCCTGCTTTAAAAGTTCAGACGAAAAGGGCAATTTCTTAAGCTTAGATGAGCTTTATATAGTATAATTAAGGAAATTATGCTTGTGGTGGTGAGAATATATGGATAAATTAGATATTGAAGCGTGTAAAAAAGAAAATCCTTTTATCGTATTAGCTGACGTTATTTATAAACATTTAAAAAATGATATTATGCAGGGCTTGTTATTGCCAGGTGATAAGATTGTTGAGTCAAAGATTGCACAGCAATTAGATGTGAGTAGAACACCTGTAAATATAGCTCTTAATAGAGCTTTAAAAGATGGTTGGCTTGAGCGACGCAGTAAAAGGTTTTTGACGGTGCGAAAGATAAGTCCACAAGAATGTTTTTATCTATATGAAGCTCGTAAATTTTTGGAAGGACAAGCTGCTTATTTGGCAGCTAAACGCATAACGAAAGCAGAACTTATGGGGTTAAAGGAAATTTTGCTGAACTTTCGCAAGGGCAATGATGAACCAATTGACGATGAATTGTTTTGTAAAAATGATGAAAGATTTCATGATTTAATCGTTAAGGCTGCACATAATGATTATATTTCAGAGATGTATAAACGCATAAAACCTGATTTGCAACGATATAGATATCATTATAAACAGTTGATTATTGAACGAAATACAAATGAAAATGTCTATATGTATCATTATTCTATTTATTTGGCACTTAAAAGTAGATTATCCGTAGTAGCTAAAGATGAGATAGAGTCAGATATTTCTAGCATGCATGGAATGATTTTTGCAGGAAATATCTTGGCTAAATTTAATTTATAAAAAAAGCCTTAGGAAAACCTAAGGCTTTTGTCATTTTATTTAAAATCATTTACTAAAACATCTTTGCGGAAATATTTTTTATCATATTCGCCGATTTCACGAATTACTTTGCATGGAGAACCATAAGCTAAGCTATTAGCTGGAATATCTTTAGTTACGATACTACCTGCACCGATTACACAGTTATCACCGATTGTAACACCAGGCATAACCATTACACCAGCGCCAAGCCATACACGGTTACCGATATGAATTGGCAAGGAGAATTGAGTACCACCAAGGCGATATTCAGGGTCTAGTGGGTGACCTGTTACACAAAGTAATACA
This sequence comes from Megamonas sp. Calf98-2, assembly GCF_900110235.1. Lineage (NCBI taxonomy): Bacteria > Bacillati > Bacillota > Negativicutes > Selenomonadales > Selenomonadaceae > Megamonas > Megamonas sp. Calf98-2. Next base: position 16,365 of record NZ_FOCY01000010.1, read on the forward strand.
TTTGGACCACACATAACATCATCGCCGATGAATACTTCACAGTCATCTACAACTTGGAAATTAAAGTTTGCATAGAAATTTTTACCGATATGAGTGTTGCAACCATAAGCAAAATGTGCAGGTGGTTCAAGATAGATACCTTTTCCTACAGAACCTAATAATTCTTTGAGAATTTTAGTTCTTGTTTCCATATCACTAGGACGAGTATTATTGAAATCGAACATCATTTCTTTAGCATTTACACGTTGTTTTTCAATAATTTTTTCGTATTCTTGGTCAACAGGGTCTTTGTGACCATATTCACGATAAAGTAATCCAGATTTCATTTGTTCTTCTAAACGCATAGAATTATCTCCCGTTCGTTAATTTACTATATTAAATTATAATTTATTCTGTAATGTTTTTTCAATAGATTTTATTTTATTTACGATATCATCAGCACTGACAATTTCAGATACAATAGCGAATGTTTTAGCCCCGTGAGAAGCTACTTCACAAATATTATGTTCTTTGATACCACCGATAGCTACAAATGGATGTTTAGCATATTTACTAGCATAATCTACATAGGAAAAACCAACAGGTACAGCATCTTTTTTTGTCTGTGTAGCATAGACAGGGCCTACACCGATATAGTCAATAATATCACCAAGTTCATTTGCTTTTTGAAGTTGAGCTTCTTCATGAGTGGAAAGACCTAAGATTTTATCTTCGCCGATTAATTGACGAACTACTTGAGGTGGCAAATCTGTCTGACCAATATGCACGCCATCAGCATTTACAGCCATAGCAAGGTCTACAAAATCATCAATGATAAATATAGCACCAGCTTCTTTAGTCATCTTTACTAATTGCATACATTCTTGATAGCGTTCAAGTGCAGGTTTTTCTTTTTCACGATATTGAATAAATTTAATGCCAGCTTTGAGCATTTTGCCTACAACTTCAATATTATTGCGACCGTTAGACATTGCTTCAGCAGTTATAGTATAGATGGGATTGTTGATAAAATGTTCCATTCCTTTACGCATGGAAAGACCTCTTTTCTAAATATAGAATTTTATTTTTTATTTTATAGTAGTGAAAACATCTGTTGCGTCATTATCAGCAGTGATTATTATTTGCCATTTTTGTTTAATATTTTCTTCTTGTAAATATTGAGCCAAAGTTTCAACTATAGGCAATTCTGTACCAAAATGACCTGCATCAATGATATTTATACCTAATTCTTGAGCATGTTGTGCTTCGTGATATTTAACATCACCAGTTATATAAGTGTCAGCACCTTGCATAGCAGCTTTATCTAAAAATTCAACGCCAGCACCAGAGCAAAGGGCTACTTTTTTTACTAATTTGTCATTTCCTTTTACATAACGGAAAGTATCACCAGGAAGACTTTGTTTTATGCGTTGAGCAAATTCATCAAGTGTGATAGGATTAGTGAGTTTACCAATGCGACCAAGTCCATTTTCGTGATAAATATTTTCTGTAGGAATGATATCCCAAGCAGGAACTTCATAAGGGTGAGCTTTTAACATAGCTTTAATCACACGATTTTTTATTTTGCTAGGTAAAATAGTTTCTATGCGAACTTCTTGCACATTAGATAATTTATTTTGTTGACCGATAAAAGGATTGGAATTTTCAAGAGGTTTGAAATATCCTGTGCCATTATAAGTGAAGGAGCAATCGCTATAATTATCAATAGCACCTGCTCCCGCTTTAGCTAAAGCTTCACGAACAGCATCAGCATAATCGCTAGGAACATTGACTCCTAATTTTAAAATTTCTTCACGGTAAGAAATAGTAAGTGGTTTTACTTCTGTGAGTTGAAGTTTTTGAGCTAATACATCATTTACACCACCATAAGTAGTATCTAAATTTGTATGAGCTGCAAAGATAGCAATGTTATTGCTAAGAATTTTTTGAAGCATTCTGCCAAGAGGTTTATCAGTAGCAATTTTTTTTATACCTTTAAATAAAAATGGGTGGTGAGAAATTATCATATTATAATTTTCACAGATAGCTTTATCAATTACTTTTTCTGTAACATCTAAGCAAGTCAAAATTTTAGTGATTTCTTGAGCAGGATTACCTATTAAAAGACCTACATTATCCCAATTTTCAGCGAGGTAACGTGGGGCAAGTCTATCCATAGCTTCAACTACAACTTGACATTTAATCATAATAATTCCTCCAAAGCTTTTACATAAGTTTGTAATTGATGATAATGTGCAGTATTTTTAGCAGTCTCAGATTTTGCCATACCATTTAAACTGCGATTGGCTTTGGCGATAAATTCAGCAATCATTTCTTTAAATAAAATAGGTCTAGTACGATTTAATACAGGCCCTATTTCAAGCTCAAGTTCAGTTGGTAAAGCTTGTTTTCCAGGTTTAGCATAAATTATTTGATAAATGCGACCATCTTCTTTTGCTATAGCTTCATCTTCGATATGCCAATCTATGCTGTAAAGATATTTTCTAAGAGCGGTAAATCCCTGTTGTGGTTGTAAGATTAAACCTTTTAAAGAATTTACAATTTCAGGGCAATCTTGTAATAATTGAACCATTAGATTTCCGCCCATACCACAAAATATAGCAATATCTACTTCGTTAGGTTGAAGAATTTCTAAACCACTACCTAAACGAATATCGATTTTATTCATCAATGAAGCATTGCGTACAGAACGCTTGGCTGCTAAATAAGGACCTTCGTTTACATCACCAGCGATTGCTTTACAACATCTTCCAGTTTTTACTAATTCTATAGGTAAATAACCATGGTCAGTGCCAATATCAGCAATGACACTACCATGAGGCACGAACTTTGTTACAGTTTGTAATCTAGCACCTAAAGACAAAAAAATCATCTCCTTAAAATAAATTGATTAAATATATGATATCATGATAATAGATACAAAAAAAGCTGGTTCTATATTGAACCAGCTTTTTATTAATATTTAATTATTTTTTAGCAATTTTTTTCATATCATCAGCAACTGCTTCAGCTTTTGTACCAACAATTACTTGAACGCTATTTCCTTTTTTGATAACACCAGCAGCACCTAGAGCTTTAAGACCAGCTTCATCGATTTTATCAATATCTTTAACATTTAAACGTAAACGAGTAATGCAAGAGCTGATAGTAGTTAAGTTATCAGCACCACCTAATTTATTGATAAAGGATTGAGCTAATTCATCTGGGTTAGCATTTTCAATAGCTTCGTTGTCAGATTCATTTTCAAAACGACCAGGAGTTGGAAGGTCGAAGTGAACGATTGCCCATCTGAAAATGATGAAGTAAATGATACCAAATACTAAGCCGATTGGAATGATTAAGATAGCTTTAGTAGCAAGACCATAGTTTAATACATAGTCGATAAGACCAGCAGAGAAACCAAAGCCATGTAAAATACCAAACATATTAGCAACTGCAAGAGCAATACCTGTCATAACAGCATGGAATGCATAAAGAACAGGAGCTAAGAACATGAAAGTGAATTCTACAGGTTCAGTGATACCAGTTAAGAAAGCTGTGAAAGCGATGGAGAACATCATACCAGCAACTTTTGATTTATTTTCTGGTTTAGCAGCACTGTACATTGCAAGTGCGATAGCAGGAACACCGAACATAAAGATAAAGTAGAAACCAGCCATGAATACACCAGCAGTTGGGTCACCAGCGAAGAAACGATTTAAATCGCCTGTTGCAGTAACGCCTGTTTCTGGATTAGTGTAAGAACCAAATACGAACCAAACAAGAGAGTTGAGAATGTGATGAAGACCAACAGGAATAAGTAAACGGTTTAATACACCATAGACAAAGGCACCAGCAGCACCAGCACCAACAATCCATTCACCAATGCTATGAATAAAGTTCTGAATAGGACCCCAAATAATACCAAAAATAAGAGCTAAAACAACGAATGTTGCAGCAGTAACGATCGGAACGAAACGTCTGCCTGAAAAGAAACCTAAGAATTCCGGTAATTTAATATTGTAGAATTTATTGTAAAGTATACCAGAAATAATACCAACAATAACCCCAGCGAGAACACCCATATTTAAATCTTTATCGATAGCTTTGAGTGCTTCTGTTAATACTAAATAGCCAATAACCCCAGCAAGACCTGCCGCACCATTGTTATCTTTAGCTAAGCCAACAGCGATACCAACGGCAAAAATAAGTGCTAAGTTATTGAAAACAGCACCACCTGCTTGAGTAATAAAAGGAATGTCGAAGACATCAGGTGCTCCTAAACGAAGTAAAAGAGCGGCAGCAGGAAGAACGGCAACAGGAAGCATTAACGCTTTACCTACAGCTTGAAGTTTGGAAAACCAACTGGACATAATAGTATCCCCTCCTATAAAATTTTAGCATAAAAATTCGAATTTTCTCAATAAAAGAAATTTATAGTATATAAAAAACTTTTACTTGCCCATAATATACTATAAATTTTATTTCACGTCAATATTACAACTTCAGAAAAAATTATAGAGAATGTATCCTGTGACGATACCAATAATAGCACCACTGATGACTTGGAAATAAGTATGACCTTCTTTTTCATGGAGGTCTGCTTTCCCTGTTAAGTGATTTAAAATAGAGGCATGTTTACCAATAGAGCGACGTAGATGGGTTGCATCAATCATAATGATAAAAGCAATAGTTACAGCTAAGATGAATAATGGAGAATTAAAATTATCATAAAGACCGATATAAGTTGTAGTGGTAATTATAGTAGCCGTATGTACACTAGGAAAACCACCGTTACTGAAAGATAATTTCAAATCCAAAGTAGAATAGTAAATGTAATTAGTTATAAATTTTATGATAACTGCTACAAGCCAACCAATAAAAGGAACAAAAATCATACAAGACTGCATAAAATTACCTGGGTTTCTAAAAATAATTTAAGATAATTAAATTATAGCAAAGATTTAATTTAAACAAAATCATATTTATGTAAAATAAATGTAGTTTATAAATTATAGGTTTAAATATAATTTTATATAAAAAAACGTACTCTTCAATTAAGAGTACGTTTTTTCTTAGAATAATTCTTCTAAAGAAGGAGCAGTAGCAGCTCCTTCTTTACTGACAACAATTGAAGCTATTTTGTTAGCTAAATATATACTATCTTTTAAATTTAAATTACAAGATAATCCAGCTAAAATTCCTCCAGTATGAGAATCGCCTGCGCCTATAGTATCTTTTACTTGAACTTTAAATCCATCAATAATAGTAACATCATTAGTAATAAGGATAGCACCCTTATTACCATTAGTAATAATAACAGGTTCCTTAGTGATATTAAATAATTTTTTACCAGCATTTTTAATATTATTTTCATTAACTAAAGATAAGATTTCTTTATTATTTATAGTAAAAATACAATTCATATGGAATATAGAATTTATTACATTTTTATTAATAAAATTCAATCTTGGTCCTGGATCGAAAATGATTTTTGCTGATGCTTTCTTTTGTTGTAATATTTTTATTAAAATGTCTCCATTTTTTCCTTCTAATTCATAGCCAGATACATAAATATAATCATAATTATTTATTTTTATATGTTCAAACCATTTTTCTTTCATAGAAAGTTCTAGTCCAGGCATAGTTATAAAAGTACGTTCACCATCATTTTCAACAAGAGATATACAATAGCCATTATCAATATTTTCTTCTATTTTAAAAATAGGGTAATTTTTTTCTTTAAATGATTTATAAATAATTTTGCTATAATCACCATTTCCAATAGGAATCATTAAATCAAAGGGTAAATGCAATTTATTTAAAACATCTGCGACATTAAATGCACAACCACCTATTGTATGTTTAGTACTTTTAGCTGTAATATCTTCTCCTGAATGAGGTAATTTTTCTATATTTATGATAATATCAACTATAGCAGCGCCAATAATAAGAACTTTTTTTTCAGATGTTAATTTATTTAAAATTTCTTTTAAGTTATACATATTAGATATCCTCACTATTAAATATTTTAGATAAAATAATATAAAAAATTCCACTAGAAATAAAAGTGATTAACATACCTAAACTATTATTGTAAAATATGCCATTAGCAAAAGGTCCATCAAAGAAGACACAGTTAGTAAATAAAAATCCTAAAAATACTCCTAAAAACCAACTAAAAATCCCGGTATAGTTATATAAATTAAAGTTATTTTCACCAGTTAATAATTTTTCGGGATATCCAAATTTTTTTCTAAATAGTACAAAATCTGTTAAAAATACAGCAGACCAACCAGCTAAAGCTATACCAATTAAACCTAAGAATGATTGAAATATACTTAAAAAGCTATCACTGATAAATAATACATATATACCTAAAGCTAACATAATGATTACATGGATACTTATTGCTGTAAAATTATTTACTTTTATATTTAAAGTAGATAAATTTACTCTAGCAGAACGTAAACTAATAACAGATGGTGCAACTAAACCTACTAATGCAGTTATTAAATAAGGGATTGTCATCCATGTAGGTAATTGAGAACCTATTACATCAATAGGATTAGGAACACTTAGAAAATCTGGAACTGTGCTAGTCATTAAAATTCCCATTGACATTAAAATGAATAGAGGTATAAAACCGGCTAATGTAGTAGATAAGATTATAGCAAAATCTGAATTTTTAGGATCTTGATAAACACTATAATCAGCAGCAGCAATTGCCCAACTAATACCTGTACCAGCAATTATTATAGATACAGCTGGAAGAAATCCAGAAATCCAATTTCCACTAGGTAGAGCAAATAAGAGGTCCCAATTAGTTTTTAGTAATAAAAAACCTAATACAATTAATGTCATTAAACCAAAAACATATGTGAAAAAACTTTGTAATTTTACTAAAGATTCTTGACTTAAAAATCCAGAAATAGCTATTAATATAGCTAGAATTATTAAAGCTATAATTGTAGTAAAAGTATTAGTATTTATACCTAAAATACCTAATAAAGTAAGTAGTGTTAAGGTAGCTGTTACAACATTTACACACATCCAACCAACTAGATTAATCCAACCACATAATGTAGGAATATAATTACCATGTACGCCAAAAACAGCACGAGATAGATTAAACATAGTGGTTCCGCCGATTTTTCCAGATAGACTTAAATATCCAACTAAAATAAAAGATAACGCACCAACAAATGCAGCTAAAATAGACTGTATGAAACTTAATTCGTAGCTAACAATAATAGCACCATAAATAAGTCCTAATATACCTATTTGCGTAGCCATCCATATTCCAAATAATTCATGAGGTTTACCGGTTCGTTCTTTTTTATCAACAAAAATATTTGTTTGCATATAAATCTCACCTCTAATTATAATTTAAAAAATTTTCTTGCAGTTAAAATTTTTTGTGTATAATTTTTAAAATTGATATTATTTGCTTTTTCTAATGTATAGATCCATTCAGGACGAATAGAATCTATACCTTTATATGCTCCACAGATAGCACAAGCCATAGCACCAATTGTATCTGTATCACCACCTAAATTAGCAGACATGATGGCAGCTTTTTCAGGTTCTTGACAATAATAAGCAATAGTTAAAGCAGCAGGAACAGCTTCGCTAGATAAAACACCTGTTCCAATTACTTCATAAATCATTTTGCTTACATCATTATCATTTGTACATTTATCTAAAAGTGATATTGCTACTTTTAATCGAGCTTTAGAATTTGCATTGTAAGTAGGTGTACCTAATGATAATGCTATATCATGAATTTTAAAAACATCATCTAGGATATCATCAAAATTTTTTCCATAAATAGCACTAGCAACAGCTTGAGCTATCATACTAGCTCCAGCGATAGTTACATCTGTAGAATGAGTAACACTACTAATTTTAGCGACAGCTTGAGCCATTTTATTTAAATCAGAATAGTCAATAATACAACCTAATGGAGCAATTCTCATAGCAGCACCATTTGTTTCAGCTTTAGATGTATATAGTTTGTAGTCTTCATTTTTACTATGAGCTAATAATGCGGCTTTAGAACTAGCTCCTAATAGGTTTTTTTCAAAACCATCTACATTTTTAATCCATTTTAATAATTTTTGAGCTAATATATTTGCATCAGGAATAGTATTATATTCACAAATAGCATCTAAAAATAATAGTGCTTGAGCGGAATCATCAGTAAATTGACCTGCTGAAAAATAACAAGCTACTTCGTTGTTTTGCGGACCATCCATAAATGTATCAATAAAACCTAATTGATTTTTAATTTTTGATTTAGGCCATAATTCACCAGGCATACCTAAAGAATCTCCTAAAGTCATTCCTGCAATAGTACCCATAATTTTTTTTTCTAAAGACATATAATCATCACCTTACATATTATGTTATTATAATATTATAATAACATAATATTATAATATTGCAATACCGTTTTAAAATTCGGAAAATTTAATAAATTATTCAGGGATTATTTTATATTAATTATGTTATAATAAATATATAGTTGAAGAGAAAAGAGGTTTCTTATGTCGCATTCGTCGCCTAAATATTATATTATAAAACAAGATTTAATAAAAATGATAAATGATGAAATTTTAACGGCTGGACAAATGGTACCTAGTGAAAGTAAATTAATGCAACAGTATAATGTTAGTAGAATAACAGCTAGAAAGGCATTAGAAGAATTATCTAATGAAGGATATTTATATAAGGTACAAGGTAAAGGTTGTTTTGTAAAAGATAATATAGAAGAACAATCTTTATCAAAAATATGTGGTTATACTGAAGAAATTACTAAATTAGGAATGTGTGTATCTAGAAAAGTTTTAAATTCAGAAATAATACCTTGTTTTAGTAAACGTAGCAATGAATTAAATATTGAGATTGATAGTAAATTGTATATGTTAAAGCGTATTTATTATGCAAATAGTGAGCCTATTTGTTTAACTACAGCATATTTGCCATATAAATACTTTGAAGGAATAGAAAAATATAATTTTGAGTATGAGTCATTGTATAATATTATAGAAAAAAAATATTTATATAAGATAGTACGTTCAAAATTAAGGTTAGAAGCTGTATCAGCAGATGAAAATGTGTGTAAATATTTAAATGTAAAAAAAGGAACACCATTATTATTATTTCGTTCTATTACTTATGGAAAAATAAATAATAAAGAAATTCCTATTGAATATTTTAAAACATATTATTTAACAAATAAAATACAATATACATTAGAGCAAATGCGTTAAATTATATTTTATTATAATAAAAAGCTAGATTAAAATAATCTAGCTTTTTGTAAATTATAATTATATTATTTTTAGTAAAAAAGGCAACAAAAAAACTTCCATATTTCTATGGAAGCTTATCATCTTTATTAAGTGGTGGGCCCACCTGGATTCGAACCAGGGACCAACCGGTTATGAGCCGGGGGCTCTACCGCTGAGCTATAGGCCCAAATAAAAATGGCTCCTTGAGTAGGACTCGAACCTACGACCGATCGGTTAACAGCCGATTGCTCTACCAACTGAGCTATCAAGGAATCTTACAATCTTGTTAGAAAATGGCTCCTCGAGTAGGACTCGAACCTACGACCGATCGGTTAACAGCCGATTGCTCTACCAACTGAGCTATCGAGGAATGTCTCATCACCAACGGAAATTATTATAATACATTATTAACTATATTGTCAACACTTTTTTATAAACTTTTTAAAGAATTTATAAAGCCTATTTATATAAGCAATAAATAGGCTTTAAACAAAGCTTATTCTAAGAAATCTTTTAATTTTTTACTACGGCTAGGATGACGAAGTTTGCGAAGTGCTTTTGCTTCAATTTGGCGAATACGTTCACGTGTTACACCAAAATTTTGACCTACTTCTTCCAAAGTACGAGCACGACCATCATCTAAACCAAAGCGAAGGCGAAGAACTTTTTCTTCACGTTCAGTTAAAGTATCAAGAACATCTTCTAATTGTTCTTTTAAAAGTACAAAAGATGCTGCTTCAGCAGGAGCTGGTGCATCATGGTCTTCAATGAAATCTCCAAGATGAGAATCTTCTTCTTCACCGATAGGTGTTTCCAAAGATACTGGTTCTTGAGCTATTTTCATGATTTCACGTACGCGATCTACACTTACGTCCATTTCTTTTGCTATTTCTTCAGGGCTTGGTTCACGTCCTAAGGATTGGAGAAGTTGACGAGATACGCGAATTAATTTATTGATGGTTTCAACCATGTGGACAGGAATACGAATAGTACGAGCTTGGTCGGCAATAGCACGAGTAATGGCTTGACGAATCCACCATGTAGCATAAGTACTAAATTTGTAGCCTTTATTGTAATCGAATTTTTCAACAGCTTTTATTAAGCCTAAGTTACCTTCTTGGATTAAGTCCAAAAAGAGCATGCCACGACCAACATAACGTTTAGCAATACTTACAACAAGACGTAAGTTTGCTTCTGCTAGGCGTTTTTGAGCTTCAAGATCCCCATCTTCCATGCGTTTTGCTAATTTTATTTCTTCATCAGCAGATAATAATGGAACACGACCAATTTCTTTAAGATACATTCTAACAGGGTCATCGATATTTATACCTTCAGGAATGCTAAGGTCAATATCAATATCATCTTCATCATCTTTGAGATTAGAATCATCATCTGGTCCTATATCATTACCATTATCAATGATGTCAATGCCACGTTTGGTGAATGTATCGTATAATTCGTCTATTTCATCTGGTGACATGTCAACTGATTGAAGGGATTCCATAATTTCATTGTAAGTTAAAACGCCAGTCTTTTTACCTTTATCTAATAACTTACTGATTGCGTCTAAGCTGGCAGCAGCTGCTGCATTAGTATCTTTAACGGCTTTTACATTTTTTTTGGATTGAGCCATTATTACATGCCTCCTCTTAATTTATTATAGGTATAGGGCTTATGTCTCCAGATTTATAGGAGCTCTACGAGGATAAATTATCCATTTCCATTCGTATTTGTTGACTAATTTTTAATTCTTCTAAAAATCTACTGTCGCCATTTCGTTGTAATTCATCTGCTAAAAGGCGATGTTTTTCATAATTACTATTTAGATAATAACGACGTAAAAGTTTTAGACAATCTTCAGTGAGTTGAATGTCATCATCAGTTGTAAATTCTTCAACTAAACAATGTGAAAGTTCACTATAAGCGGTATCACTTAGTTTCTCAGCAGCATCAATATCTGTAAAAGGCTGATTATTAGCAAGTGTACTTGCTAAATATTTTAGAATTTCTCCATGAGTTTTATTGGGAAATTCTTCAGCTGGTATAAGATTTAGAACATAATCTAAAATACTAGCTTCATGCCAAATTTTTTTGATGATACATCTTCCTGCCATGGTCAAAGCATCTTTTTTTTCAGAGAATGCTTTGCGTGAATTTATTCCAGGAAGATTATCTGTAGAGACATCATATGCATTAAATTTTCTTTGCGAATTTTGTCGTTGCAAATCACTGCGAATAACGCCTTCATCTATACCCAAAACATTTGATATACGAATAATATATTCATTGCGTTCGACAGTGTTTGTAATATTAGCTAAAAGTGGCATTAATTGGTTTACTGCTAAAAGCTTTCCTTCTAAAGTATTGCGGTCTGTTGATTTTAATACATATTGCAATTGATATTCCATTAGCGGAAGAGCTTTATCAATTAATGCATAAAATTCTTTGTTACCATGATGGCGTAAAAATTCATCTGGGTCTTTGCCATCAGGAATGGTGATTACTTTAACATTAGCACCATTACTGCTAGCGATAGCTAAAGCTCGCATAGTAGCAGCTTGCCCAGCATTGTCACTATCATAGCAAAAATAGATATTTGGTGAATAGCGAAGAATTTTTCTACATTGTTGAGCAGTAAATGCAGTACCCAATGACGCTACAGCATTAGTAATATTATGACTATGTAATGCGATAGCATCCATATAACCTTCAACAACAATACTGAAGTTATTTTCTTTTATTGATTTTTGTGCATGATCTAAACCAAATAGCAAATGTCTTTTATTGAAAATAAGTGTTTCTGGTGAATTTAAATATTTGGGAGAATCATTTGGATTGATAATTCTGCCACCAAAGCCACAGATTTGACCATGTTCATTCATGATAGGAATGATTATGCGATTGCGAAAACGGTCATAGACTTTACCAGAATCTTTTATAGTGATTAGACCTGCTTTAGCAAGTAACTCTTTAGTAATGCCTCGTTTAGTAAAAGAGGTAAATAGTTTATCCCAAAGGTTAGGAGCAAAGCCAAGTTTAAATTTCGTAATTATATCTGAATTTATTTGGCGAGAAGAAAAGTATGCTCTACCAGCTTCTCCAAGAGAGGTACGAGTTAAACAATTATGAAAAAAAGAACCCGCCAGTTCATGTATTTTAAACAATGAATCTTTTTGTTGTTCTTGTTTGAGTTCGTCAGCACTTTTTTTCGTAGTCGGTATAGGGATATTCAATCTTTGGGCTTGTAGTTTTATGGCTTCATAATAAGAAATATTCTCTATAAGAGATATAAATTTAAATAGATTACCACCAGCATGACAACCAAAGCAATAAAAAAATCCCTGTTGGGGAACTACAGAAAATGAAGGTGTTTTTTCATTGTGAAAGGGGCAACAACCCCAATAGCGATTACCTCGTTTTTTGAGATGAACGTAACTTGAGATGACAGATAAGATATCTGAAGAAGAACGTACTTGTTCAACAAAATCATCGTGCAAGTTTTGTGTACGCATATAAACTCACCTTTCAATAAAACTATTTAATTATAGATGATTTTTGCCATAACGTAAATACATTCTACACATAATTATAAAAATCCTGCTTTATTTTTTTATTTTATTTAAAAATTTTTCGTATTTACATTTTAGGGACTTTATCTATACTATTCAATACGTATGGTTAAATATCCTGCTTTATTAGTGTATTATGTAGTAGTTATTGTATTTTGAAGATGGATTTGCTATGATGAATAAAAATAAATAATAAAAGAGGTATTCATGTGAGTATAAAAAAAGAGAGAGTGCCAGCTATTGAATATATGCGTGGAATATCCATGCTAGGCGTAGTTGCTATACATGTGGGTTCACAATACTTGATGAATAATCCCACTCCTAATTTACAATTATTGGCTTTGTATGAAATTGTAACAAGATTTTCAGTACCTATTTTTTTCTTTATCTCTGCTTTTGGCTTATTTTATAATTTAGATTTACAGGAAAAATTTAATTATAAAAATTTTATGAAGCGTAGATTTAAAACAGTGTTAATCCCTTATCTTGTATGGTCTATTTTTTATATTTTGCATTATACAATAACAAATCAAACGTTGTATTTACTTCATCCATTGAATTTGATTGGCATTTTATTTTTTGGTTTAGCATGTTATCAGTTGTATTTCATGATATTATTGGTTTGGTTTTATGCTTTAATGCCACTGTGGATTTTTATTGTAAAAAGATTAAATATTGTATTATTAGTAGTTTTATTTGTTTTTCAAATGGCAGTAGATTATTATTCAAGCTTTTTGATGAACCCATATGGCATTCAAAATGAAATAGTTAAAGCTATTTTTATGTATCGTTTAAATTATTGGGTAATACATTATGTATTTATCTTTTTATTAGGTGGATATGTATCTGTACATTATGATGAATTTAAAATCTTCATGAGAGATAATTTGAATAAATTAAGAGCTTTTGGTTTTATAAGCTTGATTGGGTTATTAGCATATTATTATTATTGTATTTATTACAATGGTTATTCTCCAGAAGGAGCGATAAATACAGCTCATCAATTATCTCCAGCTGGTCTTGTTTATACTTTAGGTGCTAGCTTATATTTATTTGCAGAATTTCAATATGGATTTTTAGCTAAAATAGGAACTAGTTTATTTTCTCTATTAGGTAGACATTCATATTTTGTATATTTAGCCCATCCTGTGGCAATCACTTATTTAGCTTTATTTATGGCAAAATTTAATATAGTTATGACAGCTGTTAATTCTATGATTTTTTATGTATTAGTAGTATTGTTTACTTTAATTGTAGCTATAATATTTAGAAAGCTTGGCAATACGAAATATCCAAAATTAAATGAATTGACAATAGGCGTTTATTCTAAAAAATAAGAAAAGCGGTAACACAAATAAGTGTTACCGCATTTTTTTAATCTTTTTTAATAAAAGAAATAATAACGCCAATGACAAGACCGATGATGGAAGGGACAATCCAGCCCATGCCCATATCAAAAAATGGCAAAGTATTTTTATATACTTCAATAATAGCGCTGATAGTAGCTGTGTTATTTAGTCCAAAAGGTAGGGCATTTAACATATCACCGATAGCTGCAAATAAAGTGAAAAGTGTGGTTACAGAATATACATAACGATGATAGCCAAAAATTGCACTGATAAATGCTAAGATGATAAGTGTTATAGCTAATGGATATAATAACATGAGAATTGGAATAGCTAAGAAAATGATACTAGTTAAACCAACATTAGCAATTAAGAAAGAAACAATAGTGAAGATAAAAGCATATGTTCTGTAGCTAAAAGAGTTAGGATATAATTCACTAAATGTAGTGGAACAAGCAGTGATAAGACCGATGGAAGTTTTTAAGCAAGCTATAGTAACAGTAAGAGCTAACAGAATATGACCAAATGAACCAAAATAATAAGTGGAGATTTGAGCAAGAGCAATACCACCATTAGCAGATAAAGCAAATTGCCCTAGACTGCAAGCGCCAATATAAGCTAAGAAACTGTAGATAATGCCCATGAGAATTAAAACAACAATACCTGCTTTTAATGTACCATAAGCTACATCTTTTGGATTTTTTAATCCTAGATTGTGCAATGTATGAATAACGATGATACCAAAAGCAAGAGAAGCTAAAGCGTCCATAGTGTTGTAGCCTTCAGTGAAACCTTTGAAGAAAGCTTCTTGTTGATACGCTTCCTGTACAGGCATAGCATCAGGTGAACCCATTGGATTGATTAAAGCAGTTACCATTAAAATTGCAATAAATACTAAAAAGAGTGGATTTAAAATCTTACCAATCCATGTGAGAATTTTACCTGGTTTTAAAGCAAATGCTAATGCTAAAACAAAGAAAATAAGTGAAAAAATTGCTAAATAAATTGTTTGCATGGAAGCATCAACATGGCTAGATAAACCTATTTCATAAGAAACTGCTGCTGTACGTGGAATTGCAAAAGCAGGCCCAATTGTGAGATATAAAAGTACAGTAACAAAATGAGCATAAGGTTTATTAATGCGACTAGCTAAATCAAAAAGACCTTCACTACGAGAAATACCCATAGCGACAATACCTAAAAATGGAAGACCAATGGCAGTTAGCATAAAGCCGATATTAGCTAGAAAAATATTACTGCCGGCTTCTTGTCCTAGATGTACAGGAAATATTAAATTTCCTGCACCAAAGAACATACCAAATAGCATAGACCCAACTAAAATATTTTGGGAAAGTGAAAGTGTTCGTTTCATGATAAATCCTTTCTGATGAGTTTTTATTTAATTTTTGATTTTTAACTGAATAAGGAAATTTGGTCACTTTCTTGTAGACCATCTAAGCAACCATGTTCACGCAAGCGTTCAACAATTGGTGTAGATAAACTAGCACGTTTTTTGAGGTCATCAATAGAAGTGAATTCGCCTTCAAGGCGAGCTTGAACGATATTGTTTGCAGCCATAGTACTGATACCAGTAAGGGCAGTAAATGGCGGTAATAGAGATTTTTCATGTAAGATGAATTTATCAGCATTTGATTTATAAAGGTCTATTTTTTCTACAGAAAAACCACGAAGATACATTTCCCAAGCAAGTTCTAAAACTACTTGGAAGCCTTTATCTTTTACGGATAATTTTTTCTGTTTTTCAAGTTCAATGATTTCGTCGAGTTTATCGCGAACAGCTAATTTACCTTTAGAAATAATATCTGCATCAAATTCAGCAGCACGAATGGAGAAATAAGCAGCATAAAAGGCAAGTGGATAGTGAACTTTGCAAAAGGCTATGCGATATGCCATCATAACATAAGCTGTGGCATGGGCACGTGGAAAGAGATATTTTATTTTTAGACAAGAATCAATATACCATTGAGGGATACCGCCATCTTTCATGACTTTAATATCATCTTCGCTAAGCCCTTTACCTTTACGCACTTTTTCCATAGTTTTAAAGGAAAATAATGGGTCAATACCACTGTGAATTAAATGCATCATGATGTCATCACGACAAGAAATCGCATCGGAAACAGTGCAAGTTCCTGAAGTGATTAAATCTTGAGCATTTTCAAGCCACACATTAGTACCATGAGAAAATCCACTGATACGCACTAAATCACTGAATTTTTGGGGCTTAGTATCATCAAGCATTTGACGTGTAAATGGTGTTCTAAATTCAGGAATACCAAATGTGCCAGATGTAGCACCGAGTTCTTCTGGCGTTACACCAAGTGCTTCTGTAGACGAAAAAATACTCATAGTAGCTGGGTCATCAAAAGGAATAGTTCTAGGGTCGCGATGAGTTATATTTTCGAGCATTTTTATTACTGTAGGATCATCGTGCCCAAGTATATCTAATTTTACTAGACGGCTACTGATAGAGTGGTAATCAAAATGTGTAGTTATCGTATTTGTCGTAGTATCGTCAGCAGGTCTTTGAATTGGTGTGAAGTGATGTACGTCCATATTACGAGGAATAACCATGATACCGCCAGGGTGTTGCCCTGTAGTGCGTTTTACACCAGTGCAACCATTTACAAGACTGTTGATATAAGCATCACGTTTTTTAATACCTTTTTCGTCAAAGAATTTTTTTACATAACCATAAGCAGTTTTATCAGCTACAGTGGCGATAGTTCCTGCACGGAAAACATTATCTTTGCCGAATAATTCTTCAGTGTATTTATGAGCTACTGGTTGATAATCACCAGAGAAATTCAAGTCAATATCAGGAACTTTATCGCCGTCAAATCCCATGAATACAGCAAATGGAATATCATGGCCATCTTTAATCATTTTAGTTCCGCAATGAGGGCAATCTTTATCTGGCATATCAAAACCACAACCATAAGTACCATCTTCAATAAATTCGCTGTGGCGACAATGAGGACAGCGCCAATGTGGTGGTAGAGGATTTACTTCTGTTATATTCGTCATAGTAGCGACAAAGGAAGAACCAACTGAACCCCTAGAACCAACAAGATAGCCATCATCAAGTGATTTTTTTACGAGTTTATGAGCGATTAAATAAAGCACGGCAAAACCATGACCAATGATGGAATTTAATTCTAATTCTAAGCGGTCTTGTACTACTTTAGGCAGATTTTCACCGTATAATTCACGAGCTTTGGCATATGACATATCGTGAATTTCTTGGTCAGCTCCTGGTATCATAGGTGAATATAATTCATCAGGAATAGGTTTGAAGACTTCTACCATATCTGCTATTTTGCGTGGGTTGGTAACGACTGCTTCATAGGCTAATTCTTCGCCTAAATAGCTAAACTCTTTGAGCATTTCATCAGTTGTGCGAAGATATAATGGCGGTTGTTTTTCCGCATCTTCAAAACCTTTGCCTTTCATTAAAATAGCACGATAAATACTATCTTTGGCATTTAAGAAATGAACATCACAAGTCGCTATGAGCATTTTATTTAATTTTTTAGCAAGCTCAGCAACTTTTAAATTGATTTTTATTAAGTCTTCATCAGTTTGAACATCAGGGAAATTTTCGTTGCGGATTAAAAAGGCATTATTGCCGATTGGTTGAATTTCAAGATAATCATAAAAACTAGCTATTTCTAATAATTTTTCATCGCTTTCATTATTTACAATAGCTCTGATTAATTCACCTGCTTCACAAGCCGAACCGATGATTACGCCTTCACGCAATTCAGAGATGATTTTTTTCGGTAATCTAGGTCTTGATTTATAGAGATATTTCAAATGAGATAAGGAGACCATTCGATAAATATTTCTAAGACCGATAGAATTTTTGGCTAACATGATGATGTGATTAGCTCTGCGCTGTTGATAATCATCGCCTGTCAGATATCCTTCAATACCATAGATTACTTTTATTTTATTATCTTTGGCAGCTTTCATCGCTTCTGGGAAGGCTTGAACTACACCATGGTCAGTGATAGCGATAGCAGGCCAGCCCCAACGAGCGGCAGTGGATATCAATTCTTTTGCAGATACAACAGCGTCCATATTGCTCATATGTGTATGTGCGTGTAGTTCTACGCGTTTTTCGATAGCTCTATCTTCTCTTTTTGGTAATTCAGACAAACAGATATTAAGTGGCATCATTACATAATCATTGAGATAAGAGTCAAAACGGATAGAGCCTTTTATTTTGACAATATCAGCTTTTTTTAGAGCAGACATTACTTCTTCAAAGTCATCTTTATTTTTTAAGAATACTTTACAAGAAATACCATCAGATTCATCTGCTAGGTCAAAAGTTAAAAGATTAGTTCCTGTATTGAATTCACGATTATTGATATTGAAAATGCGACCGCGTAAAACGATATTTTTCATTTCGCCATCAATGCTAGTGATTTCAATATGTTCTTCAGGAATGTTATCAATCATTAATTTGCGTTCACTTTTGCGACGGAATTTTGGTGCAGGATTATCTGCATTATTAGTAGGTGATGACGGTGTATTATTTTTGCTGACTGTATGGTTTTGTGTTTTAGCTTGTTGTTGAAGTTGACGAAGATAAGATTCAGGGTCAAAATCAGCTAAAGTATTATTTATTGCAGGTTGTTGTTGACTATCAATGCGACAGATAACATGACAAGGGCAATGTACCATAGCTTGAACAGCTTGAGATATAGTTTCTTCAATATTATGAGAGCGTAAAATATCTTCAATATGGTCGCCTTTGAAATCTATCATGATTTTATTGCCATCAACACTATGACTAGCTTGGTTTAAAATGGAAAATAAAGTAGGGTTACCATTAGCTGCATTTTGAATAATGATAGACCAATGGCGGGCTACTTCTTGTGGCAAGTCCACAATATCTTGATAAAAAATTACAGTGGGAATATTGCATTTTTGCGAGATATATGATGAAGCTTTAGCTAATAATTCATCAGGTATACCATTGTAAGTTTGCATGAGGATTTCCCATGAATTGTTATTTACATCAATTTCTACATGTTTAATAGTAGCTTCTTGCATGATTTTTTGTTCTTGAGCTGTTCCGGGCATAGAAGCAAGAAGCTGACGAAATTTATCGCCACCATTTTGAGGTAAAATAAGATATTTTTTTGTCATAATAAACCTCGTTAATTAAGAAAAACGACCTAATTTTGGCAATTGTGTAAGGCTAAGATGTGCTGTGCTATTTAATAATTCAACATTGATTTTATCGCCATAAAAAGTAACGATATTTACAGCGGTGTTATCTTGTCTTAAAGTCCAAATATAGCGAAGTGGCATATGCAAAGCATAAGCAAGTAAAGTGCGTAAAATTCCACCATGAGCTGTGATGGCAATAGTTTCATCAGGGTGTTTGTTTACAATATCTAAAAGAGCTTCAACGCCACGTTTTTGCACTTGAGCAAAAGATTCTCCTTCAGGCATAGTCAAAACATCTGGAGTAGAAAACATAGTTTCGATTTCATTAGGCCATTTTTCATGAATTTCATCATAAGTTAAACCTTCCCAAGAGCCGAAAGAAACCTCACAAAGGCGTTTATCTTTGATGATTGGCACATTAAATTTTTTAGCGATTATTTCTCCAGTGATATAAGCTCGTTTTAGATTACTGCTATATACTCTATCTATATGAGTAACAGGAAAATTTTCAGCTAGTTTTTCAGCTTGTGAAATTCCTTCTTGAGATAATTCAATATCAGATTGTCCCTGAAATTTTCCAAAACTATTCCAAAGTGTTCTACCATGACGAATTAAAATAAGCTTAGTCAAAGAAAATCCTCCTTAATTTTTAACTTGAAAATTAAATCATATAAAAGATTGTGCTAAGACAAAAACAAATAGAACTACTAATTCACCTATTTCTGCAGTAGCACCATATACATCGCCTGTTAAACCTCCGATTAGATTTGCAACATAGCGATTGAACAAATACATAATAATTATAGTAAAGATAAGAGCAATAACGCCAATAGTGCCTAGAAGTAATGAAATGATAAACGTGAAAAGAAGAGCAAAAGCCATATTTTTTTTAGAAGAATATTCATGAAAAGCTTTACCAAGACCTTCTTTGCGAGCATAAGGGAATAAGACTACAGCGATACTCATGCAACAACGAGCGATAATCGGCATTAAGAATAAAGCAAATAAGCTGTTGAAAAATTGAGTATGAGTAATATAAATATTTTGATTTACCATTAAATCAGTAAACATACTATATTTGCCAATCAAAACTAGAATTAAACAAGTAGCACCATGAGCACCTACGCGACTATCCTTCATGATTTCTAAGATACGTTCGCGTTTTCTTCCTGATAAAATACCGTCCATAGTATCAGTGAAGCCATCGCAGTGAAGTGCTCCTGTCAAAAAGATATTGCAAAATAGAAGGATAAAACCTATGAGATGTGCTGATAGATAAATATTAAAACTAGGCAATAAATAATATATCACATAACCCACTAGAACATATATTATACCTAAAATTGCACCAATTAAAGGGAAAAATTTAACACTGCCACCACAAGCTTTTTCAGACCAATCAAGATTTTTCTTGATAGTGATGCGTGTTAAAAATTGTAGACCCAATAAAAAATTATTCACTAAAAAATACCTCCTTTAAAATAATATGTTCGTTTCTTTATGAAAAATTTTTATTCATTCAAAAGAAACGAACTAACGAGAATAATTTATATAATAGATGAAAAAACATAAAATATAAATATAAAAATTATTTTATTTTTACAGGAATACCAGAAACAACGAAATAGACTTCAGCAGAAGCTTTAGCGATTTGTTGATTGCAAAGTCCTGCTAAATCGCGATATTTTCTAGCGAGAGTATTTTCTGGAACTATGCCAGAACCGACTTCATTAGTTACAAATACACATGTTTTATCTGTATTTTGCGCTTGAACTGCTTCAATTAGAGATGACATCATATCTTTAGCTCCAGCAGATAATTGTTCCATAGAGTATGCTTGTGTTTGTTCACTGCAAAGATAATTGCTTAAATAAAGTGTTAAACAATCAAAGAGAATTATATCGTGATGACAAAAAGCTTCATGGATAGCTTTTTCAGCGTGAAATGGTGCTTCAAAAGTTTGCCACGAACTAGGACGGCGTTGTTGATGTAATTTTACGCGATAAGCCATCTCATCATCATAGATTTGTGAGGTGGCGATATAGGCGATATTTTGACCATGAGTTTTTACATAATCTTCGGCAAAACTGCTTTTTCCACAGCGCGCACCACCAGTTATTAAAATTATTTTGCCCATAACAAGGCTCCTTTGCGTATAGATTTATTTTTTAGATGAAGTATGTTATTCTAAATTATATATAAATTTTAAGTAGTAAAGAGGTAGAATTGTATGCAAGTTTTTTCCTCGCTTTTGGATATAAAAAATTTAAATTTGCAAGGTAAAAATTTGGCTGTTGCTTTAGGGACTTTTGATGGTGTACATATAGGTCATCAAAATGTCATAATGCAAGCTGTCGAATTGGCTAAAGAAAATCAAGGATTAAGTGCTGTTTTTACCTTTAGTAATCACCCGTTATCTGTGATTGTTCCGAAGCGTAAACCTTTGATTATCAATGATACTTTAGCCAAGATTAGAGATATTGAAGCTTTAGGTGTAGATTTTTTATTTAATATTGAATTTAATCTAGAACTTTGTCAGATGGAACCAGAAGCTTTCGTCAAAATGTTGAAAGATTATTTATCTCCTAAATTTTTAGTTACAGGTCCTAATTATAGTTTTGGGGTAAAAGGATTAGGAACACCGGATTTATTAAAAGAACTTGGAGAAAAATATGGTTTTAAAGCATATATGCAACATTTTATTTATTGCCATAATAATATGGTAAGTAGCACTGTCATTCGTAAAGCATTAGCTGAAGGTGATTTAGATTGTGCAAATAAAATGTTAGGTAAGCCATTTAGCATAGATGAAGAAGTAATTCATGGAAAAAAACGTGGTCGTTTATTAGGTTTTCCAACTGCTAATTTAGCTATAAAAGCAGAACGTGCTATGGTGCCAAATGGTGTCTATGTTGTTGAAGCTTATGTGGAAGGAAAAAAATATCAAGCTGTAGCTAGCGTAGGTACAAATCCAACATTTGAAGATATCAGCCGTCGCGTGGAAGTAAATATTTTTGGTTTTCAACAAACTATCTATGGACAAATCATACGTGTTGATTTTCTAAAAATGCTTCGTAGGGAAATAAAATTTACTTCTGTTGATGCATTATTAAATCAAATGAAAAAAGATGTAAAACAAGCTAAAGCTTATTTTGTGAAGGAATAATTATAATTTATTTGGAATTTATCTTTAGCAGGAGTGTTAACAGCAGAAGTATCGATTTGTTTATCTGCCATTAAAGGATTTTCTGTTTCGTCAGTGGCATCATCAGGAAGATATTCAGTCGTATCTATAGGTAATTCAACTGGTAGATTAGTTATGCGGAAGCTTTCTAAATATTTATCTGTAGGTTCGATTTGAATGATGAGTTTTTCTTTAGCTTCATTTTTATAAATATAGCAAGTATTGCCTTCAAACATCTGTCTGTCTGCTTTACCAAATACTTGTTCTATTTTATAGGAAGTCATGCCAGTTTTTAATTTGTCGTTGTGATTATAAGTATCATCAACGATAATCATATCAACTATTTTTTTAGTATCATTATTTATGCCAATTTTGTTATTATTTTTATAAACATAATATGTGATTTTTTGACCCCAAAGATAGTTTTGTTCATCATAACGAGGCGTACCAAACTGAGCAATCATATCTTCATAATTATCGCCTAAAGCTAAGTTGTTGTAGTGCAAATTATTTTTTGTAGGAGCAAAGGTCATACCCATAGAAAGGATACTAAAACAAAGGCAGAGAATAATTAGATAAAGTCGCATAATAAAACTCCTTTTCAGTATAAATTTTTATAAGTAAAAGACAAATTTTTCTATGATATGTATAGTATAAATGTCTCAAAAACTACTGTCAAAAATTGACAAAATACCGTAAAACCTATATAATATTTGCTGATTGCAAAAAAGGTAGTGTCAGGCGTTAGCTTGGCACTTCTTCTATTATTTTTAACTATTGTATGATTTTGTATAATGAATTGTATGACTGAAAGGAAGCATTAAAATGGCAGATAAGCGAGTAGTTTTGACCGAAGAAGGCTTAAAGAAGCTAGAAGAAAAACTTGAATATTTAAAAAGTGTCCGTCGTTTAGAAGTTGCTGACCGTTTGAAAGCAGCTATCGCACTAGGCGACCTTAGCGAAAACTCTGAATATGATGATGCTAAAAACGAACAGGCTTTCATTGAAGGTGAAATTCTCACTTTAGAAAGCCAGATTAGAAATAGTGAAATCATCAAAGCTGATGATAGCAATAAAGATGTAGTACATCTTGGTAATACTGTAGTAATCAAAGATATGGAATATGATGAAGATGAAACATATACAATCGTAGGTTCTACAGAAGCAGATACTACAGAAGGTAAAATCTCCAATGAATCTCCTGTTGGTATGGCTATCTTAGGAAAAACTGTAGGAACAGTAGTTCAAGTAAAAGTGCCAGCTGGTACTTTAGAATATAAAATTGTAGAAATTAAAAAATAAGAAGAGGAGGACTTTCGTTGGCAAAACAGCATATAGAAGAAAAACAACAAGATATCAATGAACTTATGCAGGTGCGTCGTGATAAGATGCAAGCTTTCATAGATAAAGGTATTGAACCATTTGGTCGTAGTTATGATGTAACTCATCATGCTCAAGAACTTTTAGACCAATTTGAAACTTTAGGAGAAGAAACTGTAGTGCGCGTAGCTGGTCGTTTAATGGCTGTTCGTGGTCATGGTAAAGCTAGCTTCACTGTTGTTTCCGATCTTAGCGGAAAAATTCAAGCATATTTCCGTCTTGATAACCTTGGCGAAGAAAAATATGGTGAATTTAAATTATTAGATATCGGTGATATCATCGGTGTGGAAGGTACTTTATTCAAAACACATCGTGGCGAAATCACTATCAAAGTATCTGATTTCTCTATTTTAGCGAAGTCCCTTCGTCCATTACCAGAAAAATTCCATGGCTTAAAAGATGTAGAAACTCGTTATCGTCAACGTTATTTAGATTTAATCGTAAATCCAGATGTACGTCAGACTTTCATCACACGTACAAAAATCATTAAATCTATCCGTAACTATTTAGATAGCCGTAACTTCTTAGAAGTTGAAACACCTGTATTAAGCCCAATCGCTGGTGGTGCAAATGCTCGTCCATTCATCACTCATCATAATGCACTTGATATTGATATGTATCTTCGTATCGCTACAGAATTATATTTAAAACGTCTTGTAGTTGGTGGCTTTGAACGTGTTTATGAAATTGGTCGTATCTTCCGTAATGAAGGTATTGACGTAAGACATAATCCAGAATTCACATCTATCGAAGTATATCAAGCATATGCAGACTTCAATGAATTAATGGATTTAGCAGAAGGTATCATTAAACAGGCTGCAATGGATGCTTGTGGCACAACTACAATTACTTATGAAGGTACAGAAATTGACTTAAGTAATTTCCGTCGTGTTACAATGAATGATATCGTTTTAGAAACTACAGGTAAAGACTTCAGCAAAGTTCAGACTTTAGAAGAAGCACAAGCAATTGCACAAGAATTGGCTGTTCCTTGTGAAGGTAAACATTCTATTGGCGAAATCTTATATGAAGTATTCGATGAAAAAGTAGAATCTACTTTAATTCAGCCAACTATTGTAACACAATATCCAACAGAAGTTTCTCCACTTTCCAAACGCAATAAAGAAAATACTGCATTCACTGACCGTTTTGAAATGTTCATTTATGGTCGTGAACTTGCAAATGCATTCTCCGAGTTAAATGACCCAATTGATCAGGAACAACGTTTCATTGATCAACAAAAAGCTCGTGAAGGTGGCGATGACGAAGCTCATATGATGGACCATGATTATATCACAGCTCTTGAATATGGTCTTCCACCAACATGTGGTCTTGGTATCGGTATTGACCGTTTAGTAATGTTCTTAACAGACAGTTCTTCTATTCGTGATGTACTCTTATTCCCAACAATGAAACCATTAGGTTCAGAAAAGCAGGAAAATAAAGTATCAAAGAATATTACAACAAAAAATTGCGACCAGATTGCGACTGAATCTGAGAAAATTGATTTTTCAAATGTAAAAATTGAGCCATTGTTTGAGGAAATGGTTGATTTTGATACATTCTCAAAATCAGATTTTAGAGCAGTAAAGGTTAAGGAATGTGTAGCAGTACCTAAGAGCAAAAAACTTTTACAGTTTACTCTTGATGATGGTACAGGTGTAGATAGAACAATACTTTCTGGTATTCACGCATATTATGAACCAGAAGAATTAGTTGGAAAAACACTTATTGCTATTACAAATCTTCCGCCGAGAGCAATGATGGGAATTGAATCTTGTGGTATGTTACTTTCAGCAGTAAATAGTCTTAAGGATTCCGAGGATGAAGAGCTTCATCTTATTATGGTAGATAACCATATCCCAGCAGGAGCCAAGTTATACTAAAATATAGAGGACACGCTTAAATAGGGCATAGGGAGGATGGAGTTATCTAATTCTATCCTCTTTTTTTGCATAAAGGAGGTACAAATGTCATATTTTGATGCTACACATCAAGCTGCAATCGCAGCTTTTAATTCTGACTGGGATGGATTAAGCACTATTGAAAAGTTGGCTAAAACATATGAAATAAATGATATAGCACAAGATAATAATTTAAAGTTGCTACAAACTCTTGTATATTTTGATTTGAGGAATCAATCAGGAAGAGAAGGTAGTGATGCTATAGACCGATATGGTCATGAATGGGAATTAAAAACGGCAAATGCCGACCTTGTAACAGGATTTAGCACTAATCATCATACTAATCATGAAAGAATTGCTCAGTTCAGACAAGAAAGGTGGCTTTTTTCGATCTATAGAGGAATTGAGCTACAAGAGGTTTATGCTATGTCACCTAGGATATTAGAACCATATTTTGCAGATTGGACTAACAAGATAATCAAAAAGGCAGCGGAAGGGATGGACAATCCCCATCTAAATAATCCTAAGATTCCTATCAAATTTGTGCGTACAAATGGAAAGAGAGTTTATCCAGTTGATGCTTCAAACCCAGTAGATCCAGCGGAATTTTTAAAAACAATATAAAATGAAAAAAAGGTGCTGTTAATTCTTGCGAACTAACAGCACCTTTTTATTCTAATATCACATTTTCACCAGACATTATTCTATCATAATATTTTTTGGCTTGATCTATATTATTACAAAATCTAAAAATACTGCTCGCTGCATATTCTTGGCTAATATCAAAGCTTATCCAATGCCTTCCTAAATCTTCTGCGACTTTTCCAGTTGTGTTACTTCCACTAAAAATATCAACAACTAAATCACCTTCATCTGTAAGAAAATTAACCCAAAATTCAACAAGTTTATATGGATATCTAGCTGGATGAGCTTTTATTTTTAAATTTTTACAAAATCTCTGATAGCTATCATTGCTTGAACTATTTGGATAGGAAAGTAAATTACTCGAAATAGCGCCTCCGTTATCTTTTTGCCAACTCTTAATAGTGAGAACATTACCACTAGGTCTAGTAACTTGCTCTCCTTTAATAAAAGACTCTGGCTTGTCTATTAATTTTTGCATTCTGGAGCTATAGGGAACAAGAACTTTTCTATTATTTGCTTTACATCTCCCATCATCTTTTTTTGTAAACCACATGTTCATATTAACGGAGTTCTTGAGCCTGATTTTTTCGATATTAACATATTGAATTGGAAGTGGGAGTGCACTAGTGTTATTCCAATAAACTGTTTGACACAAGTTATATTTTAATTCTTTTACCATTCTAATTAAAAACTCATAAGGATAAATGCTTTCTACTGCGCACCCCTTTTCGTAGGCTGACCTAATATCAATAACAAATGAACCATTAGGTGCTAGTTTGCTGTATGCTTTTTTTGCAAATTGCAATAACCAATCAACATATTCGTCTTGAGATACTTCATCAAAATTTGTATATTTCTTTTTTCTTTGATTACTGAAAGGTGGTGAAGTCACAATTAAGTTAATGCTATTATCTTCTAGTATATCTAAACCATTTAAACTGCTTTCGCATATATATTTTCCTAAATTAGTAGTATATCCTGCCATTATATCACCTCGTATTATTTGCATTTAAACAATTAAGTAATTCTTTATTTATTTCTCGTAGTAAATCTGCTTGCTTCCAATTTTCTTTGTTTTTATCTGGAGAAATTAACCTTTGAGGAATAGGAATAACGCTTTCGAATTCAGTAAACTGATTTTTTTCGTTTGATTCATAGAAAGCATCAATTTCTCTCTCAATCCAAGTTCGTTTTATATCGTCAGGAATATAATTATCTTGCTTCGCTCTAGCGGTTCTAATTAAGTAATTAAATAGAATTTTATCTATCTTTAATATAGGGCAATAGAATGTTAGATCGCCCTCAAAAATAGGAGAGTAATTCATAGATATATATTTCTCAAGTAAAACTAATAAAGAATTTTCATTTTTGCCAGAGATTAAGTAGTCATGAGAAACATTAAAGTGCTTTACAAGGCTATACTGATTTTCAAGTGTTAGTTGAGTTTCGCCTTTTTCTAATTTGGAAATGGAATTTTGAGATAATCCAATGGCTTTACCAAGGATTTCTTGAGATTCACCTTTTTTTTCTCTGAGATATTTTATTCGTGCACCTACTGTTTTTGGCGTGATATCCTCAATCATAGTAGTTTCCTCCATTAAATAATTAATAATATTCATTATAGGGATAATTGATATAGCTGTCAAGGATGTTTGAAAAATAACAAATGATTAGGGATTAACTTTATATACTTAAAATAGCTATTTGTGTTAGACTTAATGTAAAATATATGTTTTGAGAGGGATATTATTTATGATTTTATATAAAAATAATGCTAATGGTTTTAAAAATGATGTAGATGATAATTGTATAGTAAATGAATTAGAACAGGCTTTTTTATTACAAATGGGACATAAAGTTTCTCCTGCTGAAAAAAATTCTTGGAATAATTCTTTACAATTTATGGAAAGAATTATTCGAAAGGCTAATATTCCCGACGATTGTGGAATTTTATTAGAATATAAAAGTTCTTCTAGTAATAAACGAATTGATTTTATTGTTAGTGGTTATGATCAAAAATATAATAAAAATTTTGTTATTGTAGAATTAAAACAATGGAGTGAAGCAACTGAAACAGATTTAGATAATATTGTTAATACTTTTGTAGGTAAAGATTATAGAAATGTAATACATCTATCTTATCAAGCCTATTCATATAAGCAATTTCTAACTGATATGAATGATGCTATAAGTATTAATAAGTTACATCCTTATTCTTGTGCGTATTTACATAATTATGAAAAAAATCTCCTGAACCATTATTAAATTCAAGATATAAAAAAATATATGAAGATACACCTATATTTTTTAGACAAGATACTAAAAATCTTGAATTATTTTTAAAAGAATATGTTAGTAATGGTAATGGGATGGAAATCGTTGATGAATTAGAAAATGGGAAAATAAAACCGTCTAAAAAGTTTATAGAATATGTATCTGAACTTTATGATGGAAATCCTGTTTATACATTATTAGATGAACAACAAATAGTATATTCTAACATTATGAAATTTGTTTCAAAAAGCAATAAGTGAACAACAATAATAGTTAATGGTGGTCTAGGAACGGGAAAATCAATAGTTGCAATGAATGCATTTATATATTTGTTGAAACAAGAAAAAAATATTAGATTTATTGCACCAAATGTGTCTTTTAAAGAAGCAATAATAGATATTCTTGCCAAACATAAAAAAGATACTAAAAAGAAACTTAAAGAAGTTTTTCTTGGATCAATGGGATTATATGATTGTGAAACACTTACTTTTGATGTATTAATTGTAGATGAAGCTCATCGCTTAAAAAGAAAAGGAACTTATATGTATAAAGGAGATAGCCAAGTAGATGATGTTATTAGATCATCCAAAGTGAATATCTTTTTCAGTGATGATAATCAACGTATTAGACCTGATGATGAAGGTTTTGTTGGTTTAATAAAAAGTACAGCTAAAAAGCATAATTCCAAAATTATTGAAATTAATTTAAAAGCACAATTTAGATGTTTTGGTGCTGAAGGATATATAAATTGGATAACACATGTTTTACAAATAGAAGATACAGCTAATTTCGATGGCTGGGATAAAGAATCTTTTGAATTCAAAATAGAAACTAATATTTATAGTGATAATTCGTTAGATAGTTTAAGTAGTTTAATTATGCTTTCTCATTTCTATTAAAATATATAATGTCATAATTAATAAACTTACAATACAGTATTTTAGGTAAGATGTTATATATTATATAGGGTAAGTATTTTTGACTCCATATAATATATAAATATAAAGATGAATATTTTTTATTTAGTTTTATAGGCTTAAGTATTTATAAATTAAAAATAAATTTTGAGAAAGTAAAAAAACACCAATAGATATATTATTTATTGGTGTTTTTAGTGGTTATAATTATTTTATATTTAAAGGTTTTTAAAAAGCTCTCTAGCTTCTGATGTAGAAATTTCTCCTGAAGCAATTTTAGCAAAGATTTTCTGTTCTTCTTTTATGAATAGGCTTGATAAGATAGATGTATTACATTTTAGACGGTTTTATTTTCCCATCAGTATTTTAGAACTTATTTTATATTAATATTATATTATATTAGATATTAAAAGCTCTTATAAATTTATATAAGAGCTTTTTAAATTAACTTATGATTAGGGCTAAGCTAATAAAGAGTAATACAATACCTTGAATATAGCCCATTATTTTGTTGAAGTTTTTTACGTTTAAAATATAGTCACGAACTTTGCCAGCACAGATAGCGACTAGGGAAAATATTATAAGTGTTTGTAAACCAAAGATAAATCCTAAAAATGCAATTTGAAGGCTGACACTATCAGAATTTAAATTGACAAATTGAGGTAAGAAGGCTAAGAAAAATAATAATACTTTAGGATTTAAAACATTCATGATGAGTCCACGACGATATAATTTAAAAAAGGAAGTACTATTATTTACAGCATTTAATTTTAAATTGCCTTGAGCATGGAATGCTCCCCAAGCAAGATATAATAAATAAGCAGCACCAATATATTTTAAGGTGGCAAAGGCAAGTGGTGATTGTTGAATGATAGCAGCAACACCAATGATTACAAGCGTTGTATGAAAGATAAGACCAGTCGTTAAGCCTAAGGCTAAGCTAATACCTGCTTTAGTGCCATCAGCTAGACTTTTAGCAAGTAAATACATGATATCTGGGCCAGGTGCTAAAGTCAGTAGCACGGAAGCTATTAAAAAATATAAAAGAGTAGTTAATTCCATAGATAAACACCTCGATATGTATAAAATAAAACCGCACTTAAGTTAATAAATGCGGTTTTGTATTAGTATTATAAATTAACGAGCTAATACTTTAGCACCATCTAATACATTAAATCCTAATTTGGAGAAGAAGGAAGCATGGAAATCATCTGGAGCAAAAGCAAAAAGATAAGGATAATTTTCATATTTAGCTTTTACTTGAGCAATTAATTCATCATTGATACCTTTACCACGATAGTTTGGTGCAACAACAAGATAGCGAATATAAGCTGTCATTTTGCCATCATCAACTACAGTGATAAGTGCAGCAAGTTCATTTGTATCTTTATCCCATGCAGAAACTACAGTGCCTGCATTGTTGATTGCTTCAACTAGTGTTTCTTCATATTTAGCATCAGGATTACCAGATACTGTGAAGAAATCTAAAAGAGTTTTAGCATCAAAAATTTTTTCTTGAGAGTAAGTGATATTCATATTATAATTCACCTTTCTTTATTTTTATTGATTGTTTTAATAGCGATTTTAGTTCAGCTTTTTTATTGAGATTTGATGAAGCGTCTTTAGCAAGTTCAGTTAACATTCCCCATGTAGAGATTTCATCAAAATATTGACGTCTATCAGAGATTTTAAATGTTTTATTCAATGGGCGATAATATACCCAAAGATTTACTGATATATAACTATTTAAAAGCGGAGAACCATCTAAACGAGAGATGGAATGATAATAATGTTGATACATAGTAGGAATAGTATAACCAACTACGACATCAGCATCTAATAAATCAGCTGTATCTTTTAGTGTATCAAGATTTTGATTATAAGTAAAGTTGGATTGTTTTATCGCAGCATAAATACTGTTTTCATCAATATATTCAACTGCTTGTAAGGTATCATTTAGAGGAACATGCATTTCTTGGGTTAAATTGTTATAGAGTAATTGATTGACATCTGGATAGCGTTGGCTACTGGAAAGCGTAGGTAAAATAGCTACTTTCAATGTCTGTTTTTGGGGTGTTTCTTGTTTGATAATGTCTTGAGCAAAACCTATTTGCATAAAGCAAAGATAACAGCAAAAGCATATTAAAGTCATAACTTTTTTTAACATAAAAATCACTCCTTAAAGCTAATATATTCTATAATTATTATATATTATTAATCGATTGATATATATAATAATTTTTATAGCTATGATATAATATTAGTAAATTTTAAGGCAGGGAGAGAAGCGATGTGAAGATTTTAGCTAGACAATTAACTGTAGATATGTACGATTGTAAAAATAAAGATTTAAGTAATTATGAAGATTTGCGTGAGTCCTTGGACATGGCGATGAATATGGCTGGATATACACCGATAGAAGTTCGTGCTCAATTATGGAATGAAGAACAAGCTATTGTATTTATTTTACTTCAAGAAGGTCATGCAGTAGTGCGTACGTATCCAAAATTAAAATATGTTGCTAGCGATGTATTTATTTGCCAAGAAGATGGTAAACCTGAAAAAGCAATTAAGGCTTTGAAAAAATTGATGAAGCCAGAAAAAATAAGAATGACTTATTTAAAACGTGGCGATTTTGGTACGGTCAAAGATGTTAAACCACGTATAAAAATTCGTATTGCACCACTTAGACCACTTCGCAGTATAAAAAATAAAGGTGCTAAAGTTATTAAAACTGTAGCACGCAGAATAAAATTATAATTTATGAAATTAAAAATCAGAAAATACATGTAAGGTTCTATTTAAAATGCCATGAATATAGGCAATAGTAGTACCGTAGTTGCTCATGGGTATATTTTGCTCATGAGCTTTTTTTAATCTTGATTGCATTTCCGCTTGATTGAGCATACAGCCACCGCAGTGAATGATTAATTTATATTTAGATAAATCATCAGGAAATTCTGTGCCGGAGGTAAAAATAAATTCTGGGTTGGCTTTAGTATAATTTTTTATCCAATTAGGTAATTTCACAGTGCCGATATCATCACATTGGCGGTGATGTGTACAGCCTTCAGCAATTAAAATTTTATCATCATCTTTGATAGTATCTAAGACTTTAACAGCATTTACTTGTCGCTTTAAATCTCCTTTATAGCGGGAAAAGAGAATTGAAAAAGAAGTTAATTCTATATCTTGAGGAACGATTTTATTTACTTTGCCAAAAACTTGGCTGTCCGTGATGATAAGTTTTGGTTTAGTTTTTAGATTAGCTAAAGTATTTTCTAAATTGTCATCTTGAGTCATGATGGCAGTAGCGCCAATATCGAGCAATTCGCGAATTACTTGTTGTTGAGGTAAAATAAGTCGCCCTTTAGGAGCTGCTTTATCAATAGGAATTACCAAAATTACAGTATCTTTGGGATTTACGATATCTTTTAAGATAAATTTTTCTTGTTTAGTTTTGGCTACTTGTACAAGTTTAGATTTTAATTCTTCAATACCTGTTTTTTCTTTGGCACTGATATATACATATTGTTTAATATTTTCATTTTTAGGTTTGAAATCAGGCACTAAATCGACTTTATTATAAGCTACGATATAGGGAATGTTTTTATCAGTGATTAATTTTAAAATATTTCGGTCAAAATCGGTAAAATCTAAAGTAGCGTCAATGACTAAAATAGCGATATCAGTTTTATTTAAAATTTGTTTAGTTTTTTCTATACGCAATTTGCCAAGTTCGCCAATATCGTCAAGACCAGCTGTATCAATGATATTTACAGGGCCAAGTGGTAAAAGTTCCATGGCTTTATGCACTGGGTCTGTTGTCGTTCCTTTGAATGGAGAAACTACAGCGATATTTTGATTAGTTAAGGCATTCATAATGCTAGATTTACCAGCATTACGAATACCAAAAAAAGCGATATGGGTGCGATTGGCAAGTGGAGTTTGATTTAAATCCATAATATACACCTTATTTTTTATTAAAATCTGAAATCACGTTGACCTTCAGCGATTAAATGAAGTTGTTTAGTTACGATATCGCGAACTTTATCGCTTTTAATTTGCGCTAATTGTTCATGAATTAATTTATCGCCCACTTGTTTTGTATCATCACTAGCATAATCGCAAAGATATTCTTTAAGTGTCATTAAAGCGTTAGGTAAACAGCAATTGGAGATTTGACCACTCTTACATAAGCTCATAAATCTATCGCCTGTTCTACCTTCACGATAGCAAGCTGTACAGAAGCTAGGGACAAAACCTAATTTCATAAGCCAATTTACGACTTCATCTAAGGAGCGATTATCGCTTACATCAAATTGGCTGGAATTTTCTTCGGGAGCTTCTTTTTCGGCATAGCCACCAACGCTTGTGCGAGAGCCACCACTGATTTGAGAGATACCAAGTTGCAATACTTTTTCACGACAAGCTTGGCTTTCACGAGTGGAAACAATCATGCCAGTATAAGGAACAGCAATGCGGATACAAGCTACGATTTTGGCAAAAGTATCATCATCAATACCATTATCAAAAGTGGATGGGTCGATATCATCAGCACGACGGATACGAGGAACGCTGATAGTATGAGGACCTACGCCAAAGCGTGCTTCAAGATGTTCTGCGTGCATGAGTAGACCTGCAAATTCATAGCGATATTTTTCTAAGCCAAATAATACGCCACAGCCAACATCATCAATGCCACCTTCCATAGCTCTATCCATAGCTTCTGTATGATAAGCATAATTATGCTTTGGCCCTGTTGGGTGAAGTTGTTCATAGCTTTCTTTATGGTAAGTTTCTTGGAATAAAATATAAGTGCCGATACCTGCTTCTTTTAATTTGCGATAATTTTCAACAGTTGTAGCAGCGATATTGACATTGACACGGCGAATAGCACCATTTTTATGTTTTATGCTATAAATAGTTTTGATGCTTTCAAGTACATATTCGATAGGATTATTTACAGGGTCTTCGCCTGTTTCTAAAGCAAGGCGTTTGTGTCCCATATCTTGAAGGGCGATGACTTCGCGTTTGATATCTTCTTGAGTTAATTTTTTTCTAGCAATATGTTTATTTTTAGCATGATAAGGGCAATATACACAGCCATTAACACAGTAATTAGAAAGATAAAGTGGCGCGAATAGAACAATTCTATCGCCATAAAAATCATCTTTAATTTTTTTTGCTAGAGTGAAAATTTCTTCATTGAGTTCAGGAATATCACAAGCTAAAAGCACAGAAGCTTCGCGGTGGGAAAGACCTTTTTCAAGTTTTGCTTTAGCTAAAATTTCAGTGATTAAAGCTTTATCATGTTTATGTTCATCAGCATAAGCAAGAGTAGATAAAATTTCTTCATGATTGATAAATTCTTCTGCTTTAGAGGATTTTGGATTGTACAAATCTATCAACTTCTTTCTTTAGAAATATATATTAAGACATTAAGCTATCGCCTCTACCAGAGGTTACATGATAGCCATGTTCTTGCAAGGCATTTGTTAATTTTATGATACCTTCTAAAGATTCGCCACCTGTTATTTTTTTATTATTATATAAAGTATAAAGTGAACGAATATTTAAAGGTGAAATATTAGGCATGATGACATTAGCGCCAGCTTCAAGACCTTTTATAGTTCCATTCGGAGCTAATGTGGCAAGTGCAGTTGTTGCAGGCAATAAAATTTTAGGCAGTAATAAACGAATTATAGCCAAGATGACTAAAGTCAAATCAACGCTACCTGCCGTTTTATCTTTAAACGGTGTTTGTTCATGTGGAATAAAAGGGCCAGTGCCTATCATATGAGGACGAAAATCACTTAAAAATTCTAAGTCATTCAATAAATTGTCTAAAGTTTGATATGGTGAGCCAATCATCATACCAGCTCCCACTTGATAGCCAATATCTTTTAAAATTTTTAGGCAGTTTAAGCGATTATTTAAATCCATTTTTGCTGGGTGAAGTTTTTGATAATGTGAAATATTAGCTGTTTCATGACGAAGTAAATATCTATCTGCTCCAGCGTCAAAATATTTTTGATAGCTTGCTCTTGTTTTTTCACCGATGGATAAAGTGATAGCACATTCGGGATATTTATTTTTTATCTCTTTAATTATTTGTATCATTTTATCATCAGAAAAATATATATCTTCGCCTCCTTGTAAGACGAAGGTGCGAAGATTATTTTTATAGCCTATTTCACAAGATAATAATATTTCTTCTAAGGATAGGCGATAGCGAGTAGCTTTATGATTAGAACAGCGAATACCGCAATAATAGCAATCATTTTTGCAGTAATTGGTAAATTCAATAAGACCGCGTAAAAAGACATTATGTCCATATGATTTTTCGCGAACAAAGCGAGCCGCTGCAAATAGATATTTGCTAAGCGGCCCTGCATAGGCTTCTTGAGATAATTCATCAAGAAGTTTTTTTATTTTTGATTTATTAAATTGGGGATTGATGACTAAATCATCAATGATGTTTAATGAATTTAATTTAGTTTCCATAATGAATTATTTCAATAAATTATTTTTCAAAATCAAATTGTTTTTTACGTGCTTGGTAATGAGTGTGCAATAATTTATGAGCAATTTCACTACCTGGTTTTTCAAGAAAATCTTTATAGAGTTGTTTTAAATATGGATTTTCATGAGATTTACGATATTTAGTATTTTTATCTATCTGATAGATGGATTCCATGCGTTTTTTATTTACTTCCATAGTTGTTCCGATAGGTTGACCACCGCCACCTAAGCAACCACCTGGGCAAGCCATTACTTCGATGAAATCATATTTACATTCGCCAGCACGCAATTTATCCATGAGGATTTTGGCATTATTTAAAGTATGAGCTACAGCGATGTTGATAGTTTTATCGCCAATATTGATTTGAGCTTCTTTGATACCATCAAAACCGCGAACAGGAGTGTATTCAACATTTTTCATTTCTTCTCCTGTGAGCCATTCGTAAGTAGTACGAAGTGCAGCTTCCATAACGCCACCAGTAGCACCAAAGATAGCAGCAGCACCTGTAGCAGTACCCATAGGATTATCAAATTCACTTTCAGGGAGATTTTCAAAATCAATACCGATATATTTAATGAGTTTGATTAATTCACGAGTTGTCAATACTGCGTCAGTATCAGGACGACCATCATGAGCCATTTCAGGACGAGTGATTTCATATTTTTTTGCAATACATGGCATGATTGCTACAGTGAAAATATTTTTAGGGTCGAGATTTTCTTGTTTTGCATAATGTGTTTTAGTGATAGCGGAGAAAATCTGCATAGGAGATTTTGTAGTAGATAAATGGTCTAAAAGGTCAGGATAATGTTTTTCCATATAATTTACCCAACCAGGACAGCAAGAAGTAGCCATTGGCATTTTTTTGCCAGATTTTATACGTTCGATTAATTCATTAGCTTCTTCAGTGATAGTGAGGTCAGCACCGTAGTTTGTATCAAATACTTTATCAAAGCCAATCATGCGAAGTGCAGTAACCATTTTTTTAGTTACGATAGAGCCTTTTGGCATACCGAATTCATCGCCTAAAGCTATACGTACACTTGGAGCTGTTTGAACGATAACAGTTTTATTAGGGTCAAAGATGGCATCAAGAACACGGTCAGTATCATCTTTTTCTACTAATGCACCTACAGGGCAAGCAAGACTACATTGTCCGCAAAGCACACATTTTGTATTATCAAATTCAGCATCAAATGGAGTTGTTACATGAATATTTGTACTGCGTCCAGCAAAACCTAAAACTTCAATACCTTGAATTTCTTTACAAGCACGGATACAACGACCGCATTTAACGCATTTTTCAGGGTCATGCACTAAGCTTGGATTAGCACCACGTTTTTCGATATGTTGACCAACATGAGGAATGTTTGGACGAAGAACATTGAAACGACTGCAAAGTTTTTGAAGTACGCAGTTACCATTACGAGGGCAAGTCAAGCAATTTTCTTCATGGTCAGCCATGATTAATTGTAAAATACCACGTTGAGTATCGCGTACAACTTTTGTATCAGTGAATACTTCCATACCTTCCCAACATTCAGTAGAACAAGCTGCAAGTAAACGGCGTTGACCGACAACTTCTACAGAACATATACGACAACGTGCTTTGATGCGTTGGTCAGGGTGATAGCATAAATGAGGAATATCTATATGAAGCATTTGAGCTGCTTGTAAAATTTTAGTGCCTTTTTTTACACTTATAGGCATATTATTTATTTTAAGATTGATTAACTCTTCCATTAACTTCCAATGCCTCCTAGTTTTTTATTTTAAAGGTATCAGGAAAAATTTTCATAGCGGATTTTAAAGCATTTTGTGCTGTTTCTCCTAAACCACAAAGTGAAGACATAGGCATAACTTTGGCAAAAGTTTGCATAGTTTCTAAGTCTTCTTGTGTATGAGTTTGAGCTTTGATTTTATCTAAGAACATTTTGATATGGCGGTTACCTTCTCGACATGGAGTGCATTGACCACAACTTTCATGTAAGAAGAAATCTTGAGTATAACGTAAGAAATCTATTACAGAAGTACGTTCATCGATTACAAGAATAGAACCAGAGCCGATGACTAAATCATGTTCTTTGAAATCTTCATAAGTATAAGGAACATCTAAAATACTATCATCAGCTATTTTTCCAGAAGCACCACCGAATTGAATGAGGCGAATTTTGCGATCACCTTGAATACCACCAGCTAAATCATAAATGATTTCACGGATTGTAGTACCGAATGGAATTTCATATACACCAGGTTTTTTTACGTTACCACCAATGCTTACAAGTTTTGTACCTAAGGATTCACCTACACCGTATTTCATGTAAGTTTTAGCACTATCACGAAGTAAATGAGGTACGATAGATAAGCTTTCTACGTTATTCATGCAAGTAGGGCGAGCGAATAGACCACTTTGTTTCATAAATGGTGGTTTCATGCGAGGGCGACCAGCTTTACCTTCCATAGAGCGGATAAGAGCAGTACCTTCACCACAAACGTATGCGCCAGCACCAGAATATAGATGGATTTTGTAATTCCAACCAGTACCTAAAATATTTTCACCTAAGAAACCATTTTCTTCAGCTTGTTTGATAGCATTTAAAAGGCGAGGGCGGAATCTACTATATTCTGAACGCATATAAATATAACCATCTTCAGCATTTACTGCCCAGCCAGCAATGATGATGGCTTCAATTAGATTGAAAGGGTCATTTTTTATTAATTCACGATCTTTAAAAGTACAAGTTTCTCCTTCGTCAGCGTTACAAATTACACAATGATGAGGACGTTCTACAGCACGAGCTTGAGACCATTTACGTCCCATAGGATATGCTGCACCACCGCGACCTTTGATTTTTGCTTCAGTTAATAAACTAGCAATATCTTCTTTATCCATAGTAATTGCTTTTTTCAAAGCAGAAAAACCACCGATATTCATATATGATTCAATGGAAAATACATCATATTTACCAAAATTTTCAGTTATGTATTTTACACTACTCATGAAAATACCTCCGTTTCTTAGATGAATTTTTGTAATAAATCTCTAATTTTTTCTTCGCTGTCTAAATGACCATATACTGTGCCGTTTATTTTCACTGCTGGAGCAACATCACAAGCACCAAAGCAAGATACTTTTTCTAAAGTGAATTTACCATCATAAGTTACAGTATCAAAATCAATATTTAAAAGACGACGCAATGTATCAATTAAGAATTCATTATTATTTACTTTGCAAGCGATGCTATCGCATACTTCGATTGGGTAACGTCCACGAGGTTTATCAGATAAAGTATCGTAGAAAGTTATGCAGTCATAAATGACAGAAAGTTTTACGTTAGGAAGTTTTTCTACAATATAGTAAGCTACAATTTTAGGAATATAATGTTGGAGAATTTGTTCTTGAACTTCTACTAGAATACCAACAATTTGAGTGTAA
Organism: Megamonas sp. Calf98-2; assembly: GCF_900110235.1. Lineage (NCBI taxonomy): Bacteria > Bacillati > Bacillota > Negativicutes > Selenomonadales > Selenomonadaceae > Megamonas > Megamonas sp. Calf98-2. Next base: position 56,026 of record NZ_FOCY01000010.1, read on the forward strand.
TCATAATCGTGAGCTTGTAAGATATTATCAATTTTTTCTTTGAGTTCATCTGTTAGCTCAAATTTTGTGCTATCCTCAATCATGTCATCAACCTACCTTTATATAATATATACAGATAATAATTTTACTTAACTGACTAAATAAAATTTATGTTAGTAATATATTAACATAATTTAGATTTAGAGTGAATATAAAAAAGTGTAAACTTTACAATAAAGATTTTATAAAATTTTTATAAATAAAAAAGGCATGTAAATTAATAAATTTGCGTGCCTTTAAAAAAATTTATTTTAGATGATTAATTGGATAACGAACAAAAGAATGTTTTAAAAAGTTTACGCATTCTTCTGCTACTTTACGTTTTAATTCTTGAGATGCTTCCTCAGAGTACCAAGCCATATGAGGTGTAGCAATATAATTATCTAATGTAAATAGTTTATGTTTTGGTAACATAGGTTCCTTACAAACACAATCAATAGCAGCTCCAGCAATTTCTTTAGAGTTTAAAGCATCATATAAGTCATCTTCATTAATGATACCACCACGAGCAACATTAATAATGATTGCATTATTTTTCATTTTTTTAAATGTTTCTTTATTGAATAGATTTTGATTACCTTCTGCTGGAATATGTAAGGAAATAATATCTGCAGAAGAAATAAGTTCATCTAAACTTTTTATAGTGATAAATTTAGTATCATCAGACTCTTTAAAATAAGGATCATATCCAATAATATTATAGCCTAAAGCATGAGCTTTAGTTGCAAAATTTCTTCCTATACGGCCTAATCCAATGACCCCAACAGTCTGATTACATGCTCTGTGAATAGGAATAGAATAAGTATAATCCCATTTTTCTTGTTTAGTATAATTATTCATTAAAACTATTTTTCTAGTCATAGCCATCATAAGAGCAATAGCATGATCTGCCACTTCATTCATACCATAATCAGGTACATTACAAACTTGAATATTATGTTTAGTAGCTTCTTCTATATCGATAGTATCAACTCCTACACCATAACGTACAATCATTTTTAAATTTGGAAGTGAATCCATAACTTTTTTTGTGATTTTTGCATATTGAACAATAAGTGCATCAGCATCTTGACATTGAAGAATAACATCTTCTTCACTATGGCATTGTTTGAGTTCGAAATTTAAACCAGCGTCATTTAGTACTTTAGTTTCAATATTAATATCTTTATGGTCACAATCAGTAATAATAATTTTCATAAAAAAAACTCCTTATTTATTTTATTGACTTATTAATTTATCTAGATAAGTATCCACCATCAACTGGGATTATTGCACCGTTAATATAGTTAGAAGCAGAAGACGATAAAAAGATAGCTAATCCTTTCATATCATTTGGAGTACCCCAACGTCCAGCAGGAATACGATTTAAAATTTCTTGATTGCGATTAGTATCATTTACTAAATTAACATTCATTTCAGTATTCATATACCCTGGAGCAATAGCATTAACATTAATATTTTTATTAGCCCATTCATTAGCAAGTGCTTTAGTAAGCTGAGCAACAGCTCCTTTGCTAGCAGCGTATGCAGGAACTGTATATCCACCAAAAAAACTAAGCATAGAAGCTAAATTAATAATTTTTCCATGACCTTGTTTGAGCATTACATTTCCTGCAAGCTGACAAAGCATAAATACAGTATTTAAATTAACTTGTAGGACAGCTTCCCAATCAGATAAAGGAAATTCTTCACATTTATGACGACGTTGAATACCTGCATTATTAATTAAAATATCAATTTTCCCATTTAGTTTAGATAAAGCTTCATTGAAAATAGTAGGAATTAATTCTTTATTAGATAAGTCACCTTTTATTGCATAAGCAATAAATCCTTTGTCTGTAAATTCTTTAGCGGTATTAATAACACTATTACTAGAACCTATTATAACTACGGATGCACCTGCTTCGCATAAACCTTCAGCTATTCCTTTACCTAAACCTCGGCCACCTCCAGTAACAATAGCTGTTTTTCCTGTTAGATCAAATGTGTTTAATATTGACATAATAAAACTCCTTTTAAGAAATATATCTAAAATTCATCTGATGTATTTTAGATAATAATAACACAAAAAAATGATAAAAACAATATAATTTATAAAAAATATTATTTATTTGATGAAAAAATGCGATTTATAGTTATAAAAAAATATATTGACAACGATAATCATATGATGTATATTTTGAATTAAACATACGATATTAAATTTGGAGGTAAAATTATGAAAAAACAAAAAATTTTAAAAACATTATCAGCGTTTATATGTTGTATAACGATGTTAGTAATGTTGTCTGGATGCGGTAAAGATGAAGCGCGTACATATACCAAAGAAGATCCATTGGTTTTGAGAATGGGATTAGTAGATGGGGAATCTACCTGTTATTATAAAGGTGCTAAAGAAATTGCTGATAGGGTATATGAAAAAACAGATGGAAGAATAAAGATTAATGTGATACCAGGTGGTGCATTAGGGGATGAACGTGGTTCTGTAGAATTAGCAATGAACGGAGATTTAGATATAGCTACAGCCGCAAATTCTGTATTAACCAACTGGATACCAGAGATGGCAATTTTAGACCAAGCATATCTTTGGAAAAATACGGATGAAGCACATATGGCAGTTGATGGTGAATTAGGAGATTTAATTGAAGCAGCAGCATATGAAAAAATGGGCATTCATGTAATTGGTTATATGGAATCTGGATTTAGAGATGTTTTTTCAGTTAAACCAATTGAAAAAGTTGAAGATTTTTCAGGTGTAAAAATAAGAACAATGCAAAATCGTTATCATATGGCAGCTTTTAGTTCGTTTGGTGCAATGCCAACTGCTTTAGCATTTAATGAACAATTTACAGCATTACAGCAAGGAACAATAGATGCATGTGAAAATGGAGTTAGTGGATGCTATACTAATGGTTTTTATGAAGTTACAAAAAATATAACTAATACAAAACATGCATTTGTATATATATTATTATGTATGTCAGATAAATCTTGGAATATGATACCAGAAGACTTAAGAGAACCGTTCTTAGAAGGTGTAAAAGAAGGTTATCAGGCAGAACGTCAATATTTACAAGAGGCTAATGAAGATGCTGTAAATAAATTAAAAGAAAAAGGTGTTGTTTTTCATGATATAGATATTACTAAATTACAGACATTATATAAAGAACAAGCTAAAAAAGAAGGATTTACATTTGATCCTAAATGGCAAAATGCTGTAGATAAAGCAATACAAGAGGCTGAAAAAGAAAATAAAGATGAGGTGAATAATACATTATGAAGAATTCTTTAATATATTTACAAAAGGTAGAGAATTATATAATTGTTGTATCTTTTGCATTTATGGTTTTTTGTTCATTTGCACAGGTTGTTAATAGGAATTTTTTTCAATTACCAATAGCATGGTTTGATGAAGCAGCTACATACTGTATGATATATATGACTTTATTAGGAACGGAAATAGGATTAAGAGATGGAAGTCAAATTGCAGTTACAGCTTTAGTTAATAAATTTAAAGGTGTTAGTAAACTATTTATACAAATAATATCTAAAATAATAGTAACAATTTTTTCGTCATCAATATTATTTTATAGTATTAATATGGTAAAAATACAAGCAGTATCTGGACAAACAACAGCAGCATTACATTTACCAATGTCTGTACCATATATGGCTTTAGTAATAAGTTTTGGAATAATAACAGTTGTTCAATTTATATTAACCATAAAAATGATTAGAGATTTAGTAAAAGGTAATATTCCTATGGAAGATGGAGGGGTAGAAAAATGACGCCATTTGTTTTATTTGGTTCAATGGCTCTTTTATTAGCTATTGGAGTACCTATTTCTTTTGCCTTAGGTGGAGCTGTAATGGCAGCAATAATATTTTCACCAGACTTTATAGTATCTGTTGGCATTATTCCACAAAGGATTTTTGGTGGTTTGGAGTCAACTTCTATTATGGCTATTGCTTATTTCGTATTAGCTGGAAATATAATGACAAAGGGTGGTATTTCTAGATGTATTGTAGAATTTGCAAATGCAATAATAGGTAATGTTAGAGGTGGAATGTCTTTAGCTTTAGTTTTAGCATCAGCTTTTTTTGCAGCATTGTCAGGTTCTGCACCTGCAACAGTAGTAGCAATTGGTGTAATGTTATATCATGATATGGTTAGATTAGGATATCGTAAGGATAGGGTTGCAGGATTATTAGTAGTATCTGGCGGATTAGGACCAATTATACCTCCAAGTATTATAATGGTTGTTTATGGTACAATAACAGGAGCATCTATTAGTAATATGTTTACTTCTGGATTAGTTATTGGTTTACTGATAATGCTTATTTTAATGATTGTAGCCTATATTTATGCTAAAAAAGAAAATTGGCCTAAAAATGCTAAATTGTTAGATGCTAGAGAATTAGTAAGAACATTTATTCATGCTTTACCTGCATTGTTTTTACCTATTATTATTTTAGGTGGTATTTATTCAGGTATAATGACTCCAACAGAATCAGCTGCAGTAGCGGTTGTTTGGTCTTTAGTAGTAAGTTTGTGTATTTATAAACAGATAACAATAAAAGATTTGGGACCTATTTTTTTAGATTCAGCTAAAGGTTCGGCCATGATTTTGTTTATAATTGCAACATCAACAGCCTTTTCTTGGATTTTTGCTTATTCTGGAATTTCAGGAGATTTGGTAGCAGCTATAAAAGCAATGAACTTAAGTCCGACACTATTTTGTATAATGGTAGCTATTATGCTATTGATATTTGGTACATTTTTGGAAGGAATTGCAACTTGCGTATTAATGGTTCCTATTTTATGGCCGTTAGCAAAGGTTTTAGGCATAGATGTAATTCATTTTGGGATGATTGTTTGTGTAGCAAATGTAGTAGGTACAATGACACCACCAGTAGCTGTTAATATTTTTTCAGCAGCTTCTGTAACTAAATTAGATATGGGGACAATTGTAAAAGGCGAAATGCCATTTTTTATAGGGTATATAGCTGTATTTATAGCAGTAGTATTATTCCCAATTTTAAGTACTTTTTTAGTAAAATAATTTTATAAATAAAGATTTTATGGAGTGTAGATATTATGAATTTAGATAAAAATGAATTAATGAAATGGAGAGTACAGTCTCCAGAAGAAGTAGGTTTTCATAAAGTAATAATTCCTAGTAAAAGTGCATGTAAAGAAGCGCAAATGTTTAGATTAAATTTGAAAGCTGGAGATAGTTATGATTTAGTATCAAAAGAATTAGAGTTACATGCAGTATTAATTTTAGGAAAAGCAAAATTAAGTGATAATGAAATATTAAATCAAGAAATGAATAAATTTGATGCATTTTATATTCCAGGAAATAATAAAGTAAGAATTACAGCTATAGAAGAATGTATTTTTTATATTGCAGGAGCTGTTTGTGAAGGTTATGGGGAAGTTTTATTTAGAAAGTTTGATATATCTTTACCAATAGGAGATATTCATCAAATTCATGGAGAAGGTTCTGGTCAGAGAGAGGTAATGTTTACTTTAGCACCGCAAGATAAAGCATCTAGATTGATTTGTGGTTTAACATGGAGTGGTGATGGTAGTTGGACTAGTTGGCCACCACATCAACATGAAAAATATTTGGAAGAAATATATTGTTATTTTGATATGCCTAAACCTAAATTTGGTTTTCATGTAAGTTATACAAATAGTGGAGATATAGATAATATGGTTGTACATACAGTTTATTCTGGTACAATGGTACAAGCACCAGCGGGATATCATCCAACAGTCGCAAGCCCTAATTCTAAAAATGCTTATTTGTGGGTATTAGCATCGTTTAATCATGATGTTAGACGTTATGATTTAGCAGAATTAGATCCAGCATATAAAGATAAATAGTATTTTGATTTGTGAAAGGATAATAAAATGAATAATAATACTGTAATAACAATAAGTAGACAATATGGTTCTGGTGGTAGAGAACTTAGTAATATATTAGCTAAAAAATTAGGTATTAAACTTTATGATAGACAAATAATAAATTTAGCTGCTGAACAATTAGGAATTCAAGATATGGATTTTGACAAAATGAAAAAATTAGAAGAAGCAATACCGCCATTATCTTTAAAATTTATGCCTTTTTATGTTTTTGGTATGAATGGTGCAAAACCTATTAATAATAAAATGTTTGAGGCTGAATCGAAAGTAGTAAAACAATTATCTGAAGATGGAAGTTGTATAATATTAGGGCGTTGTGCAGATTATATTTTAAGAGATAAAGAAAATGTATATTCTTTTTATATTTGTGCAAATGATAAATATAGAGAGATAAGGGGAAAAGAGATATACGAAGGAAAAACATTATATGAGTTAAATGAAGAAGATGGCAAAAGAGGGCAATATTATCAATATTATACAGGAAATAAATGGGGTGATTCCAAAAATTATAATTTGATAATTAATACTAGTGATATTAGTTTAGATGAAGCAGCTGATATAATAATTAATTATGTGGAAATGAGACAAAAAAATAATATTTAAGAATATTAAAAGAAAAAGAGTAAGATATTTTATCTTACTCTTTTTATATGATATATTTTTATAAAGGTATGATGAATTTATATATTTTATAGATAAAAACGCATTTCATCTTGATAAAATTGCTATAATATGCTATATTTATATAAAATACATCATATGAATTTTTGTTAAAGAAATGATAAAAGGGTGAAGTATAATGAAGAATGGATTAGTTTTAGTTGGTGAACCTATGGGTTTATTAATTGCCCAAACTGAAGGCTGTTTAAATAATGTTAGTAGTTATGATTTAGCAGTAGCAGGTGCAGAATTTAATGTAGCAATAGGTACAGCAAGATTAGAACATAAAGTTACATATATGACTAAATTGGGTGATGACCCTTTTGGAAAACGTATTACTACAGTATTAAAAGATAATAAAATTGGTGATGAATTTATATCTTTTTCTAAAGAACGAGCTACTGGTTTTATGTTGAAAAGTAGAACTAGTGTAGGAGATCCAGAAATTTTTTATTTTAGAAAAAATTCTGCTGCATCAACATTAAATGAAGATGATGTAGAAAAAATAGATTTATCAAATTATGGTTATATTCATTTGACTGGTATTTTACCAGCTTTATCAGAAGATACTAAGAAAGCTACATTTTCTTTAATTAAAAAGGCTAAAAAACAAGGTTTATTTATAAGTTTTGATCCTAATTTACGTCCTCAATTATGGAAATCTCAAGAAGAAATGATACAAACTATTAATGAATTAGCATCATATGCAGATTTAGTTTTACCAGGGAAGGCAGAAGGAAAAATATTAATTGGCACAGATGATGAAAAAGAGATTAATGATTTTTATTTACAAAATGGAGCTTCTATTTGTGTAACTAAATGTGGAAGTAAAGGGGCATACGTATCTACTAAAGATGAAGAAGGTTATATGGTAGAAGGTTATAAAGTGGAAAAAGTTGTTGATACTGTGGGTGCTGGTGATGGATTTGCAACAGGCGTAGTTACTGGTTTAATGGAAGGATTAACTTTATCGGAGGCAGTTAAACGAGGTACAGCAATTGGGGCAATTCAGGTTATGAGTCGTGGCGATAATGAAGGTTTACCAACTAGACAAGAGTTAAAAGATTTTATGAATAAATAATTTTAAAGGAGTTTTTATTTATGATTAGTAAGAATATACAAAAAATTTTTGATATAGGTTTAGTACCTTTAATTGTATTAGATGATGTAGAAGATGCTGTTCCTTTAGGAAAAGCTTTGGTTGCTGGTGGTATACCTGTAGCAGAAGTTACTTTCCGTACAGAGGCAGGTGGTGCTGTTATAGAAAAGATGACTCAAGAAGTACCTGAAATTCTTGTAGGTGCGGGTACTGTTCATGATGTGGAACATGCTAAAGAAGCTGTAGAAAAAGGTGCTAAATTTATTGTGACACCAGGATTTAATTTAGATGTAGTCAAATGGTGTGTAGATAATAATATAGATGTAATTCCAGGAACTGTAGCACCTAGTGATATTGAAGTTGCAATGAATTTAGGATTATCAGTATGTAAATTTTTCCCAGCAGAAGCATATGGTGGAGTAAAAACTTTAAAAGCTTTAGCTGGTCCGTATGCTGATATAAAATTTATGCCTACTGGTGGAGTCAGCGAAAATAATATGAATGAATATTTAACATTATCTAATGTAGGAGCTATTGGTGGAAGTTTTATGACTCCTTCAAAATTAGTTAAAGAGAAAAAATGGAATGAAATTACTGAGGTTTGCAAAGCTATTGTGAAAAAAATGTTAGGTTTTGAATTGGCACATGTAGGTATTAATACAAAAGATGCTAATGAAGCTAATGATATAGCTAATACTTTAGGAAATGTATTTTTACAAGAAAAAAGAGAAACTTCTGGTGCATATTTTAGTGGTGATGTAGCAGAGGTAGTAAAAGGCTCGTTTTTAGGCGAACATGGCCATATTTGCATTGATACAATTGATATGCCACGAACTATTGCATACTTGAAACGTATTGGCGTGGAATTCAATAATGAAACTTGGGCTAAAGATGATAAGGGGAATATTATTAACGTTTATTTAAAAGATAGTATAGGTGGTTTTGCTATACATGTTAGAAAGAAAATATAAATAAATTAAATCTATTGGATCATAGTAAAAATAAATTATTATGGTCCTTTTATATATTTGTGATAAAATATATTTAGATAGATTATTAAGGAGTGCTTATTATGAGTAAGTCTTTAGTTAATATAACAATAAATAAAATATTAAATATGATTAAAGAACAAAAATTAAAACCAAATGATAAATTACCAACAGTAGATGAATTAGCATCTGCTTTTAGTGTTGGTAGGAGTACAATAAGGGAAGCTTTAAAAGTATTATCAGCGCAAAATATTATAGTAATAAAACAAGGAGCTGGAACTTTTGTTTCAGAAAAAGAAGGAATTAGCAGAGACCCTTTAGGTTTAGAATATATAAGTGATGATATAAATGTAATTTTTGATATGGTAACATTACGTTTGATTTTTGAACCGGAAATGGCATCTATGGCCGCACAATTTGCAACTAGAAAAGATATACAAGATATAAAATATTATTGCGAAGAGGTAGAACAATTAATAGAACAAGGTGAGGATTATCATAAAGCAGATGCAGGATTTCATATAGCAATTGCAAAAGCTAGTGGAAATGGTGTTATTCATAAAATAACACAAGTAATACATTCTTCTATAAAAAAGAATATTTTTATGACAGATAATATTTTATGTAAAGATACAGTTATTTTTCATAGAAGAATTACTAACTGTATAGAAAATGGTGATATAAATGGAGCTAGATATGCTATGATAAATCACTTAGATGCACAAAGACAATTTTTAATTGAAAATTATAAATATCAGTTGAATAGGAGAAAAATATAAAAAGCATGTAGTTATATGATGTGCACCCAAAATATTGGACATATTAATTAGGCTACTAATTGAAACTTAATTCTGTATTCTACAGGACTAAGTCCTTTTAGTTTTATCTTTATCCGTTTTGTATTATAATATTTTATATAAGATTTTAACTCTTTTATAAAATCTTCA
>NZ_FOCY01000006.1:0-78012 GCF_900110235.1 Megamonas sp. Calf98-2
AATGATATCGAATCATTGTTTTTTAGCGAGCTTATATCCCCATAAATAAATTTAGGGGCTTTACGCTCGCATTTGGTAACAATAACTTCATCAGATATTTTTTCCATTTCATCTTTCAAAATATCTTTATTTTTTGCTCCCATAATTGTTATCACATGATTGCCCACTTGTTTCATCTTTCTAGCAATAGGATAAATTGGAGCAACACCTATACCACCACCTATGCAAACTACAGTTCCCATATCAGGTCTAATATCTGTTTTTTTACCCAAAGGACCAACTAAGTCTAAAATACTATCGCCTGCATTTAATGATGCTAATACAGTAGTTGAAGCACCTATTACCATAAAAATAATATCTATAGTTCCTTTTTCTCTATCAAAATCAACAATAATTAATGGTACTCGCTCTCCATATTCATTAACTCTTAACACCACAAATTGACCAGGCTCTGCTTTTCTCGCTATCAAAGGAGCTTCTAAAGTAAATTGTAAAATATTTTCATGTAAAACTTTCTTATTTAAAATCTTAAACATAACACTTTCCTCATTTCCCAAATTCAATATCATAATAAAAATTTATCATACTATAAAAAATTTTAAGTTTTTACTTAATTTTCAGTTTTTTATATGACTATTATAGAATTCAATTGTAAATAAAAAAAGCTGTGAAAAAAATTTATTTCACAGCTTTTAGATTTATTATTTAGCGAAAACACCTTCTAAGTATGGCATTATTTTTGCTTTTATTGGCATTAAATAAACATTATGATTATGTTTGCGAGCAAAATCTATCACTTTACTAGCAAATTCTATATTCCATTCTAATGTTGGTTCAAAGTCCTTTGGAAAAATAACATTGTTTTTATTTCTCCAATAACTTACAGAGCGTTCGGATAAAACTGGAGAAACTCCCCAATAAATATCTAAACCATCTAAAAGGTCTGCATACATTTCTAAATAACGCATATCAAAAAATGGTTGTGTAAAAAATCCTTTTGCTCCAGCTAATTGCTTACGGCGAATGCGATATTCTTCTTCTTTCATACTACTGCGATATTGGTCAATTCCTGCATATACTGTAATTTCCGGCATTTCTTCACTAAATTTTTTAATAATATCTGTACTTATTGTTGGATATACTTGATAAAGCATACTTTGTGGTGGGTCACCTTCTACAACAAGAACTTCTTTTATATTATATTCTCTCAATTTATCTTTTATCGGTAACTCTTTTGTAAAATCAAAATCCATCGCTCTTAGATGTGGTACTACATCATCGAAATAAGCTTTTGCAATATTTGCTCCGTCCCAACTTCTAGTATCACAACTCAACAAATCTGGAATATTAATGAAATCAACATCGCTTAATTTTTCTTTTATTGTTTTTACTTCTTCTTTTAATACTTCAATATCTCTTGGTACTAATTCAACTGAAATTCTTGTCATAAAATCACTTCCTAGATTAACATCATTACATTATAGTTTATTATTATAACACAAATTTATTCATTTCAACGATAAAATCATACATTTTATAATAAAAAATCGTCAGCTTTTTACACTGACGATTTTAATTAATATTTTCAATTATCCTGCATACACTAAACTCAATTATTGTTATTTTTATTATATAAAGTATTGATATAATCAATGAAAATCTTTATATATTTATATTTTGGATTTGTTTTTTTATACAATAGATGGCATTTTAAAGTAAAATCTGGTTCTATATCATAATAACCATCAAAAAAGCCCATAGCATTTAACAAGCGTTTTGGCAATACAGCCCCCACCTGATTTTGTTGACAATAATGCATAATCGCATATGGAGTAGCAAACCAAGCTTCTACTTGAGGATGACAACCTAATTTACTAAAATAATTCTTTATAGTAGAATTCATTAAATAATATGGAGAATACTGTACCATTGGATATTGAGCGATTTCTTCTACATTGATGATATTACCTAAATGCTCAATATTTGGCGCATAATAAACCATTTCTTCATCACAGAAAAATATATTTTCATACTCATCATCTTGTAAATCCTTTAAGGAAAATGATGATACTATATCTAATTTATCTGCTTCTAACTGATTTATCAATTCTTTTGCTTCTAAATTATAAACATTAATCTTTATATTAGTGTTGTATTTTTTAAAATAAATTAAGTGCTGATTGATAAATACATCGCCTAAAGACATCAACGCACCTACAGATAAAGAAACTTCTTCTCCTGCTAATTTTTTCATTTCACTTAAAGATTGTTTTAATTCCGATACGATTTTTTCCGCTTTAGCTAAGAAGATTTGACCTTCTTTAGTAAGTTCTATTGTATTTTCTCCGTGAACAACTAATTGAGTACCAACTATTTCTTCCAATTTTTTCATTTGAAAACTAAATGCCGAACGAGTAACATTTGCTTCTCTAGCTGCCGTTGCTATATCTTTTACTTTGCTATAAATAATAAAATTTTCTAATTGTTGAATGCTTGGTAATTCTATCATGCAAATCCCTTTCTATTATTAATGGCGTAATAACTTAATCTTTTATTAGTATATCACAATCAGAGTACACTCACTACTGCAAAATATTTTTTCTCATTCTTGATAAAAAATAATCTATTACTTATCTTACAACTTTCGTGAAAAACCAATACATATATTATATATCAAAATATTTTAGAACTCAAAAAGTTTTCTTGTGCTTTAAGGCTTCGAGCATATCTATTGCTTCTTTTATCATCTCTTTTGTGATATTATATGGAGCAAAACTTAAATATTTATCTTGTAAAATTAAATCAATTATTTGCTTTACATCTTTTATTCCTAAATTCATTAAAGAAGTAGGTAAATCTAATTTCTGATTAAAATCATATACTTTCTCTGCCTGTATTAATTGCTTATCTACAAGTAGCAATAATAATACACCTAAACTGACAATCTCACCATGCATATGACCTTTACAATCTGGTATTTTCACACTCGCTAAATAAAGTGAATGAGCCAAACTGCTATTATAATTTAAATTTACTAAAACAGAAACTAATCCTGTATTTACAATAATAGTCAATACAGTCTGGATAAATTCATCAGATACGATATTTTTTTGAGCATCATCTACTGCCCTTACTCCATATTTTAGTAATCTTTCTGAGCAATCTTTTGCTATCTGCACCCCTAAATTATTTGTGTGATTTAAAACTCTACCTCTTGTATTAAAACAAACTTCATATTGTTTAGATAAAGCATCACCAATGCCAGCACGCAAATATTTTATAGGTGCATTACTTATGATTTTTGTATCTATAAAACAATGAATAGCCGGTTTTTGTGCATCATAAAATTCTACTTTATCTTTGCCATATAAAATGCATAAAGCTGTAACAGGAGCACAATTTGATGCTATTGTCGGAAATGTAAATACTGGCTTTTTCAGCATATCTGCTAAAGCTTTGCATGTATCCATACTTTTACCACCGCCAACAGCAAATATCATATCTGCCATTTGCACTGTTTTCATATTTTTTAATCGCTCAATATTTTCTCGTGTAGCATTACCTCTATACCAAATAAAATCCAATAATTTTATATCTGTCCCCTTCATTGCAGTAAGTAATTTATCTTTTACTTTACTTAAACTAATTTCACCACCAATTACAATCGCCGTTTTGCCATAATTACTGCAGATTTGAGGTACTCTCTTATATACATCTTCACCAATGCTATAACTTGGTAAATATACTTGCTGACTCATTTTACTCCCTCTAATCTTAAATATTTTTTATAAAAAAAGTCTTTCTGCTTAAACAGAAAGACTTTTTAGTTTACTTATTAAATTCTATTTTTATGAATTATTTTCCTTCTAAAATGCTACCTAAAGAATTTAAAAAATCGCCTTCAAAAGTTTCAAAACTACCTTCATCACATTTTTGAGCTAAACTTGGATTTATTGGAAGTGTAGCTGTATGTTTTATACCATATTTATTAGCTTCTTCTTCAACTTTTGATTTACCAAAAATATAATGTTTTTCATTGCAATTAGGGCAAACAAAATAAGACATATTTTCTACAATACCAATAATTGGCACGCTGAGTAATCCAGCCATATTCACAGCTTTTTCTACAATCATAGATACGAGTTCTTGTGGTGTTGTAACTACGATAATACCATCAACTGGCAAAGATTGATATACAGTAAGTGGTACATCACCTGTTCCTGGAGGCATATCCACAAACATATAATCTACTTCACCCCAGTTTACATCGCTCCAAAATTGTTTTACTACTCCACCAATAATAGGGCCACGCCAAACAACAGGATCTGTTTCATTATCTAAAATCAAATTTGTAGACATGATTTTTATACCAGTTTTTGTCTGTGCTGGTGTCATGCCTTCTTGTGTTCCTGTTACTTTTTCTTTAAGATTAAACACTTTTGGTATAGATGGACCTGTGATATCAGCATCTAAAATTGCTGTTTTATAACCACGACGTTGCATCGTTACTGCCATCATAGAAGTAACTAAGGATTTACCAACGCCACCTTTACCACTCATTACAGCAATTACTTTTTTAATATTTGAACTTGGATTGTTTGGTGCTAATAAACTTTGAGGAGCTGTACGTTCTCCACAAGTTGTACCGCAACTTGCACAATCATGATTACAATTTTCGCTCATTATAAATAGCCACCTTCTACATAAGATATTAATCTATATTATATCATATCTTTTTTGAGTTTAAAGCTATTATATCTTTCTATATTTTTTATTTACTTTTCTCTGAATTTTGGGCTAAATTTTTTCTTCAAATAATAATTTAATATCAATATCCAAAGCTTTACTTATTTGCATTAATGTAGATATCGGTACTCCTTTACTATAAATTCCTCTTTCAATTCTTGATAAATATGATGTACTTATTGAAGCTCTAAATGCTAATTCTTCTTGTGTATATCTTTTTAATTTGCGAAAATAAGCTATTCTTGCCCCAATCAATCTATATTGTGCTGAAAAATCTACCATAAAATCACCTTCTGCTATATTCTTTAAATTTATTCTAGCGAAAAATTTATCAATTTAGTTGTACTAGCAGGACAATAAAATGGATTATTTAGTTATTTTTTCAGCTTAATTATCCCAATTTATAAAATAAAAAAAATATCATTTATTTATATTTACAAACAAAAAGCAATATCTATAGTTTTAACCTTCAACAACAGATATTGCTTTTTTATGTATATATTATTTTATTTTTATCAGCTATCATCATTTTTCAAAAATGGCACTTAATTCGACTTCCAAAGCTTTAGCAATCTTCATAAGTGTAGATATTGGCAAACCTTTTTTATAAACACCACGTTCTATTCTTGATAAATATGAGGCACTAATTGACGCTCTAAACGCCAATTCTTCTTGTGTGTATTTCTTCATCTTTCGAAAATACATTATCTTAGCTCCAATTTGTCTATATTCAGATTCAAACACAAAAATATTACCCCTCTCATACATACTAATAAAATTATCTCATTATCTAAGATATTTACAATTCATATTCATACCAATAATCACCTTATTAGTATTAGTTATGCCTTAATATGTAAGTTTTTCATAAAGATTGTACCTATATTCATATTTATTAAGTTAATATAAGTACAATCCCTATGATAAATATTTTCTATTTATGGAAGGTCTATATTTCTATTTGTGATATCCACTCTCAAACCATCGCCATGAAGAATTACTAAATTAGCTAAATTAACATTTTGCATTTCATACAAATACTCATCGTATTTTCCTTTGTTATTTCCATAATAAGTCATAATTCCCAAAGGAGATAAAACACCATCTTTTTCTTCACTATAGATTTCTATAGGAATGGTATGTGTAGAACCACTCCAGTATCCAGCTTTTTTATCTTTGCTATTTACATTATCATATTCTACACTCATATCAAAATAGAGTGCTCTATCTGTATTAGCATACTTTTTAGGATTTAATAATTCTTTATCAAAAGGAATAGTAGCTATCATATCATCTTTTTTATCATAAATGACAAATCTCAATCCCTTTCCTGTCATCAAACCAAAGAAACCATTATCATCAATTGTCGATACAGCACTGACTTTATAATTAGTATTTTTATTTTTTAATATATCATTAGCTTTTTTTAGATTTTCATCATCTTGTTTTTGCTGTTGATACGTATCATCAGTAGCTTTTGCCGTTTCCACCAATGTATTAGTATTTGTATTTATTTGCGTATCTTTTTCATGTTTTTGATAAAGAAAATATCCCAGACCACTGCCTACAACGATAACGACTACAATTGCAATAGCTATTACTATTTTCATTTTATTATTATCACTATTGTTATTGTTTATATTATTACTATTTATATTCTTATTTACATTTGGCTGTATCTGTGGACTTGTTGATACTCCTAAATTAGTACCACATTTAGGGCAAAATTTTTCACCATCATTAACTAGGGTACCACATTTAAAACAAAATTTACTCATTTTATTTACCTCTCATCAAAATGGGTCTGCTCCATAATTATTAGTACCCACATCGCCTCTAATACATAATAATTTAATGCTAAAATAAAGATTTACAAATGGTACCATAAAAATCAATATCCACCAGCCTGATTTATTAAAATCATGAAATCTTCTAATGTTTAAAGATATACCAGCTACAGTTCCCACTAATTGCACTATTAAAGTTAACATCATGCCAAAATCGGACATTATACCAAAAATATCTGTTGTCGCTGCATAGATGATAAAATAAAGTACCATTACTACAACTGCGATTATCAAACTACGTGTTATATAAAATTTTCTATTTATTCTACCTTCAAAACAAAAATATTCATTTTTTATTTTATTTAAAATACCATCAGCACTATTATTATTTACATTAAAATTTGTATTCATATTTTGCTGATATGACTGATTTACTGACTGTATTGGTTGATTATTATTTACTACATTAGTATTCATATTATTGACCATTGGTGTCTGATAAAATGCTGGCGTTTTTTCACCACATTTAGGGCAAAATTTATCTGCACCAGTTAAAGTATTTCCACATTTTTGACAAATAATATTATTTGCTACTTGTAGATTTTGTTTTTCTAATTTATTGCCACAACTTGGACAAAAAAGCACGTTATCATCAAATTGTTTTTGACATTGTCTACAAATATTCATATCTATTCCTCATTTCTGTACGTTTTAATTTTAAATTTACTTTGCATGATATTGAGTTAATATCTTCTTCATTACAGCGATAGCATCAGAATCACGCATATTGTCGCCATTTATCTCAATCGTCCAAAGCTGAAATCTAGTGTCATTTAAAATCACAAATTGGACTTTAGCTTTTGCTGGTTTATCCTGCCAACGACATGTACCTGTGAACTCTACAACTTTTGAATTATCTGTAGCTACAAAATACTCCCATTTACCATCACTGAAAAATTGGTCAAAAGCCTTACCTATTTTTACATTAGGAACAATTTCCATTGTACCCTCTTTGACTAAAGTTACATGTTTATCTTCCAATAAACTACAACCAGAAAACATCACACTAGATAAAGTAAGTAACGCTATGAATACCATTAAATATCTCTGTTTTAATCTATGCATAAAAATCGCTCCTCATTTTACTATCAACAACTATTAATCAGTACGTATTTTCTAAAGGATCATTGCCATATTGATTAGCACCTTTTGTACCTGGCATCAAAAATAAATATAAATACAGAAAAGGTGTTATCGCTGGTATAAGTGATAATAAAGCAAAATATCCCGATTTATCCAAATCATGAAATCTTCTCATATCCAGCATAAAATCAGCTACTATACATAAACATAAAAGTATAAAGCTCAATAACATCAAGATTAAACTAAAATCATCTGACCTAGTATCTAATTCATCAATTAACACAAAAAGTATACATTCTATAACAACTAAAACTAAACTGCGTATAAAATAGGTTTTACGATTTAGTCTTCCTGTATAAGAAAAATAATCTCGCTTTATCATTTGTATAAAATCTGAATTCATCAGTTTATCTATATCATCTTGTTTTTTATTATTCCCAGAAATATTAGTTTGTATTTTTGCTCCACATTTAGGGCAAAATTTTAAATTAGTATTTCCGTTTAAATTTTGACCACATTTAGGGCAATATAAATTTTGCATAATGCTCACCTCTCATTTTGACGATTAATAATCAAAAGAAGCTATCTTCATCCTCATCATCAAAATTGCCAAAAGAGTCTTCTTCTGTGTATTCTTCTTCATAATCTGCCGATGTGTCTTCACTATTTGATGTATCATCTTGAGTATTAGTTTCATCATAAGCTTGAATACTATCTACAGGATTTTCTTGTAGCATTTCTTCACTACTTTGTATTTCATTATTATTTTGCATATTATCAGGAATAATATTTTCATCATAAGCTTGGATATTATCCACTACATTACTATTCATGATTTCAGGTGCTACCACATTATTCATATCTGGCACTACTTGCTCACTATAAGCTTGAATATTATCAACTGGATTTGCGTACATTGGGTCGATATAATCTTGGACTGGCTGAGTTACTTCATTTGGAATGTATTCTGTTGGTGCTGGTTGTTCTGTACTAGATGAAGAACTCTGATGACCACTAGAAGCTTCCGCTGTTGCATTATGATAAAGAGAACTAGCCATCGCCCCTACAGCAGCAGCTGCTGCATATTTGCCAAAAGTTTTTAAACCACTTTCTTGATTGTTTTGGTTATTATTCATATTATTAGGCATTTGTTGATTAGCCATTGCTTGATTATTTGGCATATTATTCGCTCTATTATTAAAATTATTTGCCATCATATTACCATTTAATCCATTTGCGAAATTATTACCATAATTTGCATTTTGCATTGGCTGAATATAGTTCATTCCATTCGTATGTTCTGCTATATACATACTATTTTGTTTTAACATATCAATATTTTGATAAAGATGTGCAATCATCAAATAAATAGAAGCTTCTTTCACTCCCATATTCACTGCTTTTTGCAGATAATTTATAGCTTGCGCATAATTTGGCAAAGGCATATTCATTTGCAAATAATTTTTACCAATGTTAAATTCGTTCATACCCATTTGATTATTATTCATTGCTTGATTATTTATCATTTGATTATGTTGCTGCATCTGATTTTGCTGATAATTATTTGCACTTGGATAATTATTCTGTGCTCTCATCTGCATATTAGTGTTAACCATTCTATTTGCATTTTGCTGATAATTAGTATTTTGTACTGGAGTATTAAAATTATTTTGTAGATTTACATCATAATTATTCTCTTGATTAAATTTCATACCACAATTAGTACAAAATAAATTATCTGCTGGCATCTTGCTACCACAATTTGTACAATACTTAAACATAAATATTCGCTCCTTTTATAATATGTATTAATCTTTAATAACAATATAATAAAAATAGAACTTTCTTTGTTGTCCCATAGGGATAATTTAACTGCTTTTTCATATTAATAGTAACAATTTAAGCCATTTTACATAAAAAAATAGCCTTTAAGATACTAATATCTAAGGCTATTTATCATAATTTAAATTTAGTTATATTCTTTTAAAAACGTCATGATTTCATTAGTCTTTGCTTTTAAAGCCTCTTTTAATTCTGGTAAATAATACTTAATCAATACGCCTTCTACATCTTCTTGTAAAAAAGGATTATCTTTAATGATAAAATCAGTGCTTTTCATTAATTCTTCAAAGAAACATTGTGCTAAAGTATCAAAATTAAAATGATAGACCTTTTTTTCTTCATTTGTCTTGTCATCAACTATCGTCAATTCTTCTAAGTTTATATCTTTTTTTAAGTATTGCGTTACATATATAAAAAATCTCTCAGCATCATAAGCTAATGTTCTATCTTTAAATTCTCTTTTTATCTCTTCTACATAATTTGTTTCTTCTAAATGCTTTAACTGACAAAGATGATACATCTGTTCATCTTGTTTTCCTGAAAGTCTAGTAAAACTAGGCACATAATTAAAATGCTTTAAATACTCCGGCAAATCCAATTTAAATCGTTTTACCATCAAATTTATAATACGCTCTATTTCTTTATTTACTTTAAAATAATAATTCTGCTCATTTTCACAGTACGTATAATATTTCTTTAACTGATAGATTTTATATGTTTCTAATATATCCTTGATATATTCTTTCATTAAAGAAAATACATTGTTCTCAAAATCCTCTATCATAGCCTTTTGAGCTTCTTCTACACTTTCATAATCTAAATCATCAACCATACTGATTGGAGTATAAAAAGGTATCTTATTAAAATCAAACGGATAATCTTTTTCTTGTACAGGCATAGGTATTTCAAATAAGTTAAATTTATCATTCAACATTATTTCTATTTGCTTTAAAGTCAATTTATTCTGTTTTTGCTCAAATTTATATTCATCTTCAATTTCATTTAAAATTTCCTCTACATATTGATAGCGATTTTCTGGGTCTAATTGTGTTGCTTTCGTTATTATCTTTTGTAGTAAATTAGATTTGGGCTGTAATTTTTTTATCGTCATACCTAAAGCATATATATCTGTTCTAGCATCAGTTTGACTAAAACCATATTGTTCCGGTGGTGCAAAGCCTTTTGTCCCCAAATATGTTGTATCAAAATTCTGGTCATACTTAAAAATACGCACTGTATCAAAATCCACCAACTTAACAACACCATCATTTGTAAGCATAATATTATTCAAATTTATATCACGATGAATAATATCCCTTTGATGTAAATTCTTCAATCCCTTACATAATTGTACTAAAATATCTTGTATTTCTTCATCAGATATATATTTTTTTTGCTCTATTAATTCATTTAAAGTTATGCCACAGATATATTCTTCCACTAAAATTATTTCTTCATCACCATCAAAAATATAATAAATCTTAGGAAGTATCCTATTATCTATCTTTTTCAATTCCTGATAAGGAACATCTTTATTTTTTAAATATTTTATAACATATACTTGTCTATCTGACTCATCATATGCCAAAACAATCTTACTCTTATCACTTTCCTTCCAAATATCTATTTGTTTATATTTATCATTTATAAACTGCTTGACAAAATCACTCATATATTAACCTTCTATCAAATAAATTTATAAATATATTTTAGCAAAAGAAAAATAGACCGCCAATAATATATTGGCGGTCTATCTTATAAAAAATTATTTATTAAATAAAAGTTTTCTTATTAAGTCTATTGGATACATTGTAAATGCAAAAATTATAACTATACACCATCCTATCCATGAAAATTTTTCACAACTAAAAATCTCACCAATAATTCCACCCATAGAAACTAATATAATCTGTACTCCTATTATTAAAATCCAAATCTTAATAAATGCTGGATTTTCTTTGATATGTTCAAATATATTAAGTGATTTTGTTCTAACATTAAAAGCATTAAACATAAACGCAAATACAAACATACAGAAAAATCCTGTATAAAATTCTGCCTCTGTATCAAAATACGTAGAAACAAATGATAATTTAAACCACAAAATACTTATTAGTGTCAACCATCCTCCCATAATGCCAATTTGCATTGCCATTTCTTTCGAAATAATGTTCTCATCTCTTCTTCTTGGTTTAGCCTTCATATATTTTTTTAAAGCAGGTTCTCCTGCAAACATTAATGATGCTAATGCATCCATACATAAATTAATCCATAATAAATGTGTCACTTTTAATGGCGCTTCAATTCCAATAAAAGGACAAATAGCAGAAACAACAACTGCTGCTACATTTATTGTTAACTGCATCTTACAGAATTTAAGAATATTATTATATAATGTTCTTCCATACCAAACCGCATTTTTTATAGAATTAAAATTATCATCTAAAATAACTAATTTACTAGCCTCTTTAGCAACATCTGTTCCTGATCCCATAGCAAAACCTACATCTGCTGCTTTAAGCGCAGGAGCATCATTTGCACCATCACCCGTCATACCTACTACTAAATTCATACTCTGACAAATTTTAACCATTCTACTTTTATCTGTTGGTAAAGCTCTTGCTATTACTCTCAATTTTGGTAAAATTTCTTTTATTTTTTCATCTGACATTTTATTTAATTCTTTTGATGTTAAAGCTAAATCTCCATTATTACTAGAATATAGTCCTGCTTCTTTTGCTATTGCTATTGCTGTTTCTTTTCTATCTCCAGTAATCATTACTACTTGAATACCTGCATTTTGTACTTCTTTTATAGCTTCTTTAGCTTCTAATCTCACATCGTCTCTAATAGCTACTAATGCTGTAACTACAATATCATCATTTATTTTATTTTCTGTTAAAGATTTTAAGCTATATCCAAAACACAAAATTCTCATACCTCTATTAGCCAATTCATCAATTTTAGAATTCAAGCTAATCATATCTATAGGTAATATTTCTCCATTATCATTCATATAATTTTTGGCATTTGCCAATAATACTTCTGGAGCCCCTTTATATCCCGTTATATAATGATTTTCTCTATTAATATATTCTGTTTGACTAAACTTATTCGCACTATTAAATTCTTGCTTATTAACTATTCTAAATTTATTATCATAATATTTATTTTTACCAATAAAAGATATTAATGCTTTATCTGTCATATTTCCACCAACAACATTATCATTAATATCAAATTCAGCAGATGTATTATTGGCTATTCCTTCTATAAGAGTTTCTATAATATATTTATTTTTTTCAGTGTCAATAATCTTACCATTTCCATCTAAAACTTCTACTACTTCTAATTTTCCTTTTGTTATTGTTCCTGTTTTATCTGAAAATAATATATTTAAACTTCCTGCTGTTTCTATACCTATTGATTTACGCACTAAAACATTTGCTTTATATAATTTCCCAGTATTTTGCATTAATACTAAAGCTATTACTAATGGTAAACCTTCTGGTACCGCACACACAATTATTGTAACAGCAATAGCTACAGCATTTACTATACCAACTAAAATTGTGCCTAAATCCTCATTTAAATATGCAGAAATACCTCCTGCCAATATAATATAATGTATTAAATAAGCTAAAGCTATTACAATAGAACCAACATACCCAAAGTTAGAAATCTGTCCTGCTAATTTAGTTAATTTTACTTTTAATGGACTATCCGGTTCATCATCTTTCATATCTTCAGCCATTTTTCCCGCCATAGTTTTTTCCCCTACAGCTTTTACTTCCATATATCCTTCGCCATCAACCACAACAGTATTTCTAAATAAACTATGTTTATCTACAAATGTATCTCCTGTAATTTCTTTTACTAACTCATATGTTTCAGGTGCTGCTATTTTTTTACATTCTTCAGCTTCCCCATTTAAAGAACTATTATCTACAGAAATCTTTCCATCAATTAAAATACCATCTGCTAAAATTTTATCACCCGTTTGTAATAAAATTATATCACCAACTACAATATCATCTATTTCTATTTGTATTAACTTACTATTACGAATTATTTTTGCAGTATCTTTTTTTTGACTATCTTTTAAATTTTTATAAGCTTTATCATTGCTAGTTCCTGTTTTTGCTGTAACAAAGTTAACTAATAATACCGCTATAATTGTTCCTATTGGTTCATACCAATCGCTATAACCCAGATAATACATTATAAGCATAATTAAACTAATTATACATAAGATCTTAATCATTGGATCTTGAAATCCTTCTAGAAAATATTGCCAAAAAGTAATAGGCTCTGCCTCTTTTATCTTATTTGTTCCATATCTCTCTCTAGATTTTATTACATCTTCGTTACTTAATCCCAATATTTTTTTATTATTCAACGTATTTTACCTCTTTTTACTAATTAATATAAAAAGGCGATAATAATCGCCCTTTCACATCTAAACTAATTTATTATTTTAAACATTTACTCCATATGTTCTACATAATGCTTCTAGTCCACCTTGATATCCAGCGCCTACTGCATTAAATTTCCAATCAGAACCATTTCTATATATTTCGCAAACTACTAATGCTGTTTCTATTGAAAAATCCTCAACAAGATCAAATCTTAACTCTTCAATACCTGTTAAATCATTCTCATTAGCCATTCTTGCTACTCTAACATATGCATTAGATATTTGTCCAAAATTCTGATTTCTTTCTTTTGCTTCATAAATAGTTACTGTAATAGCAATTTTTTGAATATCACTAGGAATTTTTCTAAAATCAATAATTAAAACTTCATCATCTCCATCACCTTCGCCAGTTCTATTATCCCCAGTATGACAAACAGATCCTGAAGAGTGTTTTAAATTTCCATAAAAAATAAAATCACTATCATTTCTTACTTTTCCATTTGAATCTAATAAAAAAGCAGATGCATCTAAATCAAAATCATTTCCACCATCATATTTGTTTACATCCCATCCTAATCCTATCAAGGCTAATGGCATATCTTTTCCAAGCTTAACACGTTGTCCTTTTGATAAATTTACTCCCATTTTTTATTCCTCCTATAATTTATAAATTATTTAAGATCATATCTATTACAAATTATTATCAATCCATTTAGATAAACTTCTATATATAATTACAAGTATATAAATATTATTTTATATTTATACATTTAGTAAAAATAATACTTATTAAATTTCATTCTTTTACTATTTATAAATCTCTATTTTTAATTATTTATAAATCTATTTGCTAAACTACCAATATCATTATCTTTTGTTGCTAATCCAATTGCATTAAATTTCCATATATTATTATGACGATATAATTCACCAAATATCATAGCTGTCATACCCGAATAATTTTCTGATAAATTATATTTACAAAATTCCTTACCAGTATCTCCATCACAAATTCTTATAAAAGCATTTTTTATCATTCCAAAATCTTGATTTCTTTCTTTTGCTTTATATATATTCACTACAAAAACAATTTTATTATATTCTAATGGTAATCTTTCTAAATCAACTAAAATTTGTTCATCATCACCATCACCATCACCTGTAAGATTATCTCCCATATGTATGACAGTATTCGTAAAATGTTTTAAATTACCAAAATAAACTATATCGTCTATACTTGTTAATTTATCATTTTTACATAAAAAAGCTGTAGCATCACAATCTATATCTATAGGATTAGAAAAAAAGAAACTACTTTTTTTTACTGCATCCCATCCTAAACCTACCATTACACGATGCAAATTCCCACCTTGTTCTTTTTTCAGCTCAACTCTTTGTCCCTTTTTTAAATTTACACTCATAATTAAACCTCCTTTTAATTCAATAATATTTTAAATATTTACTATGAAAACAACTCAATATATGGATTATTTTATAAAAACCATTATGATATAAATACTGTTTTTTTTCTATAAACCTATAAAGTAAAAATATTCCCTTTTAGTGATACTTTCTCTCTTTAAACCTCTACATTTTAGTTTTTCTTCACTAATTTATCTAAACTAACATCTAAAATTCTAGATATCTTATACAATACTGGTAAAGATACACATCCTGTTACCAAACCACTTTCTATCTTTGCCATATAACTTAAACTAATATTTGTTTCTTGTGCTAGTTTCATTTGTGTATATTTTTTCAATTTCCTATAATAAGCAATATTTATACCTATCAATCTATTGTCCAACTCATCATTCATAATAAACATACCTCCCTAAATAATTATCTTACTTTAAAGCATATTTATCTATAAACTATCAAAGTCAATTTATTCACTAATAGTATATATTTAATCTGAAAAAATACATTTTTTCTCATCCAAAATATTATAAAAAAACAATATGTATAAATTTATACAAAAATAATAAAAGAGCCTTTAGGAAATTAATCCTAAAAGCTCTAATTTCTTATGGTAACTTATCTAATAATTTAATAACTAAACATTCAAGTTCAATATTATTATAAAAATTATCAATAATAATATCCTATATCACCAACAACAATAGTTTTAATAACCTCTCTATTATCAAAGAAAAAATATAGTGGCATATTCGGATGATCTTCACTGTCAGCTAAATAGCACCAAGTAGACCCTTGTGTTTCTCTATAATTTCTATCAGGATCACCATAAGCATATAATACATCATTTTTGTTCATGCCCACTCTTATCCCCAAATTAGTAGTGATATTATCTTCATTACAGATTATCGCTCTAATTCTGCCATTTTCATTATATCCGCCATTTATATAATAAACCATTAATTCGCTATTATAAGTTACTTCATTTATATTAAAACCATTGCAATTTCGCACTGCCAAATTTGCTGTTGGTCTACCATATACATAAAAGCAAGAATCTATCTGTTGGTCAGGAGTAAGTCCTCCTATATTTAAATATGTATAAGGTATTCTAGCCTCTACATTTAATATATTACTAAAAATAATCCCTAAACAAATAACAATCGAACTTATAAAAAATCTCAAAATACTAACCTCTTTTATTTTCATTATACTTATTATATATTTCAATTATTAATTTATATTTTCTATCAAATCACCTAAACGCAATCTGCTTCTAATATTTAATAAAGTTTCATCTAATTGGCGAATTTTTTCAATACAAGCTTTTTCTTTTGCTGTTGTCTCTATAATTTTACTAATTCCGCCATTTTTTATCACAATGCGTTTATCGGCATTTAAAGCCAATAATGGATCATGCGTAGACATAATGACGATTTTTTCACTTTTTGCTAAGCATTTTATAGCTTTTTGTCTATCTATTCCTGCATTTTCAATTTCATCAATCAATACAATTGGTGAACTACTTATACATGCCACATCTGCTATCATCAAAGCCCTTGATTGACCACCGGATAATTGAGTTACTTTCGTATCTAAAGTAAATTTTTCGCCAGCTAATTCATTTGCCATAGAAAAACATTTAGCGATTATAGCCTTTTCATTTTCTATTTCTTTACCTAAACGAACTTTAGCATGCATAGTCAAAAAATCTTCTACAGTAATATCCATGATAAAATTCATATTTTGTGATAATTGAGCTACTAATTTTCCTTCTAAATTAAATCTAGCTTCATCATCTAAAATTTCATCGTCAATTAAAATCTGTCGTTTTGTCGGTGTATCTTCTTGTGCTAAACATTCAATGTCTGCAAGCAATCTACTTTTTCCTGAACCTGTTGGCCCTACAATACTTATTACTTGCCCTGCAAAAATCTCTACTTGGATATTTTCAGCTTCGCCCAATTTATTTTTGCCACCATTAATGGTTAATTTATGTACTTTTACTTCATCTTTATTTTCTAAATTCTGCATAGCTGAAAGATATTTTTTTAGTTCATCAGCAATATTGCCATCACGAATACCAACTTGCCATAAATCTTCTTCATCTATATCTTCAAAAGCCTTAGCAAAAGTCAAATTATCTGGCAAATTCCATAGACCTGTATTATCCAAATAATCTTTAATTTGAGGATATGCTTTTTTTATTTCTCCAATTGTGTGAGTTTCTACAAATTCTTTAAAATCCATAATTTCCACCTAATCAATTAAATTCCATTTTCTTAGTCATGCCCAATTGATATTTTTCACCAATACGCATTTCATCTGTACAATATGAACATACAGCAGCCGGCGAAGTAAAACGCAATTTTTTTCCTTCTAATGTATCTATATCTTCAATTTTATTTATATATTTTTTCAACATAAATGCACCTTGACCAGTTATGCCATTGATAAAAATAACTTGTGCCTTAGGATTTGCTTGATAGACATTATACATAAATACTTCGCGTTCAGCTTGAGAAATAATATCTCCTTTAGTGATGACTATTACATCTGCAAATTTCACCATTGGCCCAATTTTTCTCGGCGTATTAATCCCTGATAAGCAATCTATTACACCAATAGCCAATACATCTTGAATATATGGTGAACAGCGATTGCAAAGACCTGCACTTTCGGTAATTAAATAATCTAAATTTTGACTTTTTCCCCAAGCTACAGCTTCTTCAATATTGCTGATAAAAAAATGGTCTGGACAAAATTTTCCTGATAAACCAATCTGTATTGGTATATTCGCTTTTTCATACGGTTCTTTATCAAAGGTCGTCAAGCAATCGAATTTAATAACGCCTGCTTTTTGCTTTTCTTTATGTAATACTTCTATTAATCGCAAAATTACAGAAGTTTTGCCCACAGATGGTGGCCCTGCTAAAGTTATTAATTTCACCAAAATCATCTCCATCATAAATTGCTAAATTTTATTATATAGCAATAAACTAAAAAAAAATAGGTTAAGCACTTTAGACTTTATTTTCATAAATCCATGCTCAACCTATTTTTACTTATTTTATAAAATTCTATTTAAAATAATATTATATATTAACCAATTTCGCCTTCAAGTTCTGTACCGCGTACTCTTACTGGTCGATTATGTTCATCAACCATGACTACATCTGGTACTAAATTTTGAGCTTCTTCTTTTGTCATCATCGCATAAGCAATAATAATAACTGTATCGCCAACTTGTGCTTTACGTGCTGCTGCTCCATTTAAACAAATCACACCGCTACCACGTTTACCTGCAATTGTATAAGTTTCTAATCTAGCACCATTGTTATTATTTACTACTTGTACTCTTTCTCCTGGTAAAATACCTGCAAGCTCTAACAACTCTTCATCGATAGTGATGCTTCCCATATATTCTAAATTTGCTTGAGTTACTGTAGCACGATGAATTTTTCCATGAAACATATTGTATAACATTATTATTTATCCTCCAAAATGACATTATCTATTAAACGAGTTGTACCAAATTTTACAGCTAAAGCTAATAATACTCTGCCTTCAATTTTATTTCCTACTGGTTTTAATCCTGGCAATTTATACATTTCTACATAATCAATTTGACTTGTTTTTTCAAACTGTATAGTATCTTTTACTAAATTTAATATAGCTTCTACATCTCTTTGACCATTAGTAAATGCTTCTTTTGCCAATTTTAAACTTTTAGATAAAATCAACGCAGATTTTCTTTCTTCTAGAGATAAATAAGTATTTCTTGAACTTTTAGCAAGTCCATCAGCTTCACGAACGATAGGCATAATGCGAAGTTCTACATTGAAAAATAAATCATCCACCATACGGCGTAAAACTTCTGTTTGCTGAGCATCTTTTAAGCCAAAATATGCTCTATCTGCTCGAGATAAATTAAATAATTTACTAACTACTGTAGTAACTCCACGGAAATGAATAGGTCTTGTTCTGCCACATAAAACTTTTGTGACATCACCTGTAACTTCTACCCATGTCATATCTTCATTAGGATATAAATCTTTATTTTTTGGTGCAAATACTACATCTGCTCCTGCATTTTGTGCTACTATGCAGTCATTTTCCAAAGTACGAGGATAAGCTTCATAATCTTCATTTGGCCCAAACTGAGTAGGATTTACAAACACACTGACGATTGTAATATCATTTTCTTTTGCTGAAGCATTAATAAGTGAAGCATGACCTTCATGCAATGCTCCCATAGTTGGTACCAAACCAATAGATTTGTTTTCCTTCTTAAAATTAGCGACTAATTCACGTAATTTAGCCACATCTTGACATAAAATCATTTTTTTCTTCTCCTTTAATGTTCTTATAACAAACAAAAAGAGACTGTAATGAACTTACATAAAAGCACAAAAAAAGTACATCTCGACACGAAATGCACTTTCCCTATTGATTAAATATAATTGATTTGATTTCATAACAAAAAATCCATCAACTATATTTTATATTTAAAATTCTGCAAGTTCGTCTCGGTCTTAGTGATCCAAGCGTCTTTTTTCTTTTTAAATTTTACCTTATTAAATTATTTTATTTAAAATTAAACAACTAAGATACAGTTCAAATTATTAATATATATTGATACTGTTCACTATTGTTTGTTACGAACCACATAATACCACAGAAAAAATTCAACTGCAAGTATTTAAATAAAAAAAGCTACTCATCATAATAATTATTATAAAGTAGCTTTTTGTTATAGTTTTAATTATATTATCTGTCAAAATGGAGCTGATAACAGGATTTGAACCTGCGACCCATGTATTACGAATACATTGCTCTACCAACTGAGCTATATCAGCATTAATTTTCTTTTATGATAAAATATTTTAAATTTATTGTCAATATTTGCTTCATATAATTATACAAAATATCAAATCTAGCTTATAATATAATCAAATATAAAGTATTCACATTAGAAATACTACCATTAGTTTGGATTTGGAGGCTTTTTTATGGAATTAAATCAACTAGAATATTTTGTTGCTCTAGCCCATATAAAAAACTTTACTAAAGCAGCAAAATCTCTGAATGTATCTCAGCCAGCACTTAGTCGTTCAATCAGTCGCTTAGAAAAAGATTTAAATATACCTCTTTTCATCAGAGATAGCCGTAAAGTAAATTTAACTCAATATGGTCAAACCTTTTTAACTTATGCTGAACGTATCTTGCAAGAATTAGAAACTGCCCGCCAAGATATAACTAATATGGCTGAACCAGATAGCGGAGTTGTAAATTTATCTTTTATGCACTCTTTAGGTGTATATCTTGTGCCCGAATTATTAAAAGAGTTTCGTAAAATCTATCCTAAAATACAATTTCGCCTTATTCAAAATCATTCTTTCTTATTATCAAAACAATTATTCAAAGGAGAGTCCGATTTATGCCTTTGCAGTTCTCCGATAAATTCTGAAGGCATCGCTTGGGTTCCATTATTAACAGAAGAATTATTTATCATCGTTCCTTCAACTCACCCACTTGCTCATCGCAGTTCTATAAATATCACAGAAGTTGCTAGTGAACCATTTATTACTTTAAAACCAATGTATGGTTTACGCACTAAAACTGAACATATCTTTGAAGTAGCTTCTATTCGCCCTAAAATACGTTTTGAAGGTGATGAAATTGTTACTGTAGCTAGTTTAGTAGCAGCTAATTTAGGTGTTTCACTCGTGCCTAAAATTCCTGGAATGGAACATCTCGATATAAAATTCATTTCTGTAGATAATCCAAAATGCACTCGTGATATCGGTCTTGCATGGTATGCTAATAAACCTCTTTCCCTTGCTGCCCATCGTTTTCAAAATTTCATAATCGATAAATTTAACCATGAATAATCATAAATATACTTAAATATCCTTGCAGTTTTAGATTTTGAATGATATGCTAAGTTATTGTAAGTGTAAAATTACTTACAATATTAATATATAAAATGGAGGAGCACCTAATTGAAAGCAGTTATTTTTGATATGGACGGAGTCATAATCGATAGTGAATCTATTCATGCTGATATGAAAATACGCACTTTAACCCATTTTGGTATCCCTTGTAGTATGGAAGATTGTGTAGCCTATGTTGGTCGTTCTGCCAAAGCATTTTTTACAGATTTTGCCAAATTTGCTACAACTCCCGTTTCTATTCAAGAAATGGTCGATTATAAACATCGCATTTATTTAGAATATATTCAAGAAAGTAATTCCATCTATCCTATTGATGGCGTTTTAGATTTACTTTATCAATTACACAGCGAAGGTATTCCTGTAGCTTTGGCTTCTTCTGCTGATAGAAAAGTTATCAATGCTGTTTTAACAAAATTCGGCTTAATGGATTGTTTTGAATATATTTTAAGTGGTGCAGAACTTCCTGCTAGCAAGCCAAACCCTGCAATTTATCAGTTAACAGCTAAGGCTTTAGGCTTTGCACCATCTGATTGCGTAGTAATTGAAGATGCTACTGCTGGTATTATGGCGGCTAAAGATGCTGGAGCTTATTGTATCGCATACGATAATCCAAATTCTGGCCCACAAGATTTATCTCGTGCTGATAAAATCGTTTCTTCATTATCTGATATAGTTGTTTCTGATATTCTTCAAAATTAATTTTGTTGAGGTTTTATTATGGAAAAATTTAAATTTTACTGTCCTACAGAAATTATTTTTGGCAAAGATAGTGAATTATCCACTGCTTCATTAATCAAAAAATACAATGGTCATAATGTATTAATAGTATACGGCGGTGGCTCAGTAAAACGTTCTGGACTACTTGATAAAATTTGTCAACAATTATCCAATGATAATTTATCTTATATGACCTTAGGTGGCGTTCAACCAAATCCTGTTGTTCGCTTTGTAAATGATGCTGTAAAAAAAGCACATCAAGCTAATATTGATTTTGTCTTAGCTATCGGTGGCGGTTCTGTCATCGATACAGCTAAAGCCATTGCACATGGTCTGAAATATCCACAAAATGATATTTGGGACATTTGGACAAAAAAAATAACCTTGACTAATACCACTCCTATGAGTGGCATTGTTACTTTAGCTGCTGCCGGTAGTGAAACAAGTGATTCTGCTGTTTTAACTAACGAACAAACAGGTCAAAAACGTGGTCTTAGTACGCCATTCAATCGTCCATGTTTTGCTATTATGAACCCTCAATTAACTTACAGTGCCCCAAATTATCAAAAAGCCTGTGGTATTGCCGATATTTTAATGCATACATTAGAACGTTATTTTTCCAAAGAACAAAATAATTATCTCACAGATTATATCGCTGAAGGTCTATTAAAAGATGTCATCGCGCAAGCTCCAATCATGATAAATGAGCCTACAAATTATATTGCTCATAGTGAAATTATGTATGCTGGTTCTTTATCCCACAATGATATAACAGGTCTTGGTCGCACTAAAGATTTTAGTGTACATAAATTTGGTCATGAATTAAGTGCTAAATATAACGCTACTCATGGAGCCTCATTGACTGCTATTTGGTCATCATGGGCTAGATATATCTATCAAAAAGATATTCGGCGTTTTTGTCATCTAGGAAAAATCTTATTTAATATTGATACATTAAATAAAACTGATGAAACTATTGCCCTTGAAACTATCAAACATTTTGAAGACTTCTTCACTAGTTTAAACTTACCTATAAATATCAGCCAATTAGTAGGAAAAACATTAACTGATGAAGAATTGACTTATCTCACTTCAATGTGTACAGATAATAATACAAAAACCATCGGCAATTTTTCACCATTAAATTATCAAGACGTCTATGCTATTTTTAAATTAGCAAATCATTAAGTAAAAGGTGTTTTTTATGGATATGCAAAATTGTACACTTTGCCCTCGTTTATGCCATGTTGACCGCACTAAAAATTATGGTGTCTGTCATGCTAGTGATAAAGTGGAAATTGCTCTCGTATCCTTACATCAATGGGAAGAACCGTGCCTATCCGGAACAAATGGAGCAGGCACGGTTTTTTTCTCTCATTGTAATATGAGATGTATCTTCTGCCAAAATCACAAAATCAGCACTGAAGGTAAAGGATTTCCTGTAACTATTGAGCGTTTAGCTCAAATTTTTTTAGAACAACAAACTCGTAATGCCCACTGTTTAGAATTAGTAACACCTACTCACTACGTTTTACAAATAATTGAAGCTCTAAAATTAGCCAAAAAACAAGGTCTATCTATTCCTGTAGTCTATAATACAAGTGGCTATGAACGAGTTGAAGTCTTAGAAATGCTCAAAGACTATATTGATGTATTTTTACCTGATTTTAAATACTACTCACCAGATACAGCCAAAGAATTTTCCCATGCTCCTGATTATCCTCAAGTAGTCAAAGAAGCCATTGATAAAATGTTTGAACTTGTAGGTAAACCACAATTTAAAGATAATATCATGCAAAAAGGCGTCATCATTCGCCATTTAATCTTGCCATGGTATTATAAAGAAAGTATGAAAATCGTAAAATATATCTGGGAAAAATATCATGATGATGTTTATCTTAGCCTTATGAACCAATATACGCCTATGTATAAAGCACTTACGCATCCTAAACTAAAACGCAAATTGACAACTTTTGAATATGATAAAGTTGTAGATTATGCACTTGATTTAGGCTTTAAAAATTGTTATATCCAACAAGGCAAAACAGCTACAACTAAATTTGTACCTCATTTTGATGGAACTAATGTATATTAATTTATCATCTTAAAGGAGATTTGTTATGCGTAGATTTAAACAAGCTTTACCTTCATCAGAAAATATAGCTATTCTAAAACAAAAAACTCATGGTATTTTGGCACTTTGCGATGAAAAATCTTTTCCTTATACCGTTCCCTTAAACTATGTATATCTCAATGACAAAATCTATTTTCACTGTGCCAATGTAGGTCGCAAATTAGATATTATCCATCAAAATAATAAAGCTTCTTTTTGTGTTATAAATCAAGATACTGTCATTCCGGAAAAATTCACTACCGCTTATTCTAGTGTCATAGTTTTTGGCACTATTAAAGAAATCACAGCTGAAAATGATAAACAAATAATCCTAGAAGAATTTATCCGTAAATTTTCTGCTGATTATTTTACAGAAGGACTAGAAGAAATAAAAACCTACATCAAACGCACTTGCATTTTAGAATTAAGCATTGAAGAAATAACAGGAAAAGAAGGACTTGAATTACAAAAACTAAGACATAAATAAAAAAACAAAAGCTGTAGTTTAAAAACTACAGCTTTTATCTTGTACAGGATTATAAAAAGGGGTTTTGGTATTTTGAGGTTTTTATTTTAAATAAGCATCTATTAAAGATTTAAATTTATCTTTAGAGAAGAAGCCAGATTCACGATGAATAATTTCGCCATCTTTTACGAATAATAAAGTAGGTACTACCATTACTTCATATTCTTCAGCAAGTTTTACATTTTCATCAATATCTATTTTTAAAATATCAAAATCATATTCTGGAGCTACTTTTTCAAGTACAGCACCCAACATTTTACAAGGGCCACACCATGTAGCGAAGAAATCTACTACAAAAGTCCCTTTATTTTCTAATAATTTATTAAAAGCATTTGCATCTGCATGTACTAACATTATTTTTGCCTCCAAACTGAATAATTCTATAAGTTATCTCACTTGATGATTTTATTATAAATGATTTTCAATCATAGTTCAGTGACTTCATCACAAAAATTAACAAATAATTATTATTTTTTACAAATATTTTATCATAATAATTTATAATACTAATTTTCTTATAAAACTATCAAAACAATATATTATCATACAACTTATAAGATAAAATAAACATGTACATATAGCAAAAATCTTTTTTAAGTAAAAAAATTATTTATTAAAATTTAACAAAATCCCTTTTATTTCTTAGAATATTGATATATAATAGATTTTGTTATGAAAGTCGTTATAAATTATTAAAAAAATTGAAATAATTTATAATATACTATATAATATAGATAAATCAAATATTTATCATACAACTTTGTAAAAATCTTAATAAATATTAATATATGTGCGGAGGTTCTATAATATGCAAACAAATGAAATGATTAAATCTACTATTGAACAGGGTTTAACTACTCTTGGTATTGAATTCGGTTCCACTCGTATTAAAGCAGTATTAATTAATACTGACCATGAACCAATTGCTGTTGGTGCTTATGATTGGGAAAACAGTCTTATCGATGGCATTTGGACTTATAGCGAAGAAGAAATCTGGGCTGGTCTTCAAGGTTGCTACAAAAATTTAGTTGAAGAAGTAAAAGCAAAATATGGCGTTAGTATCACTAAATTAGCTGGTCTTGGTTTCAGTGCAATGATGCATGGCTATCTTGCTTTTGACGAAAAAGATACTTTACTTGTACCATTCCGCACTTGGAGAAACAATATCACAGGTCAAGCTTCTCATGAATTAATTAAATTATTCAAGTACAATGTTCCTCAAAGATTTAGCATTGCTCATCTTTATCAAGCAATTTTAAACAATGAAGAACATGTAGATAAAATCAAATTCTTCACTACATTAGCTGGTTTTGTTCATTGGAAATTATCTGGTGAAAAAGTACTCGGTATCGGTGATGCTTCTGGCATGTTCCCAATCGATATCAACACTAAAGATTACAATGAAAAAATGCTTGCTGATTTCGATGCACATATCGCTGATAAAAATTATCCATGGTCTATCCGTGAAATTCTACCAAAAGTTTTAGTTGCTGGTGAAAATGCAGGTTATTTAACTGCTGAAGGTGCAAAACTTCTCGATCCAACAGGAACACTCCAAGCTGGTACTCCTATGTGCCCACCAGAAGGTGATGCTGGTACTGGTATGGTAGCTACAAATACAGTTACAAAACGTACAGGTAATGTATCTGCTGGTACTTCTGTATTCGCTATGATTGTTCTTGAACGTGATTTATCCAAAGTTTATGAAGAACTTGATATGGTTACTACTCCTGCTGGTGATTTAGTAGCTATGGCTCATTCCAATAACTGTACAACAGATTTAAATAGCTGGATTAGCCTCTTCCATGAATGCCTCACTAGCTTTGGCGTAAAAGTAGATGCTAATGAATTATTCTCTACATTATATAATAAAGCTTTAGAAGGCGATGCTGACTGCGGTGGCTTACTTGCTTATTGCTATCATTCTGGTGAACATATCACAGGCTTTACTGAAGGTCGTCCATTATTTGTTCGTAAATCCGACAGCAAATTCAATTTAGCAAACTTCATTCGCGTACATCTTTCTACAGCTCTTGGTGCTATGAAAACTGGTTTAGATATTTTAACAAAAGAAGAAAATGTTACTATCGAACAAATTTTAGGTCATGGTGGCTTATTTAAAACTAAAGGCGTAGGTCAAACAATCATGGCTAATGCTATCGGCGCTCCTGTAACAGTTATGGAAACAGCAGGCGAAGGCGGTGCATGGGGTATTGCACTCTTAGCTGATTATATGAATAATAAAGAAAACTTATCTCTTGATGAATATTTAAGCACTAAAGTATTCAAAAATAGCGTTGCCGAAACTATTGCTCCAACAAAAGAAGGTATCGAAGGTTTTGAAACATTCATGACTAGATATCGCAATGGTCTTGCTATTGAACAATCTGCTATTGATAATTTAAAATAAAAAATCTCTTCTAAAAAGACAAGTCATTTGGCTTGTCTTTTTATTTTGTACTTTAATGTATTTTTTATTCATTAGCTAAAAATATTGTAAACCAAAAAAATATTTTATATAATATACAAGTATTTTTTCTAAGAGCCTTTTTTATTTATCATTCATATTTCTTAGAAAATAAATTTTACATAAAGGAGTTTTGGATATGAACTTATCTGTAAAAATTTTCATCTCTTTAATTTTATCCGTAATTGTTGGTCTTATCCTTGGCGAAGAAAATTTACCATGGCTGAAAGCTTATCTTGCGCCATTTGGTACAATGTTCATCAATTTAATCAAAATGATTATTGTACCTGTAGTATTAGCGTCTTTAGTTTGTGGTGTTGCTAGTCTAGGTGATACAAAAAAACTTGGTCGCATTGGTATCAAAGTTATTTTGTTATATTTAGTAACAACTGCTGTTGCTCTTATCATTGCTCTTGGTTTAGCTTCTGTTTTACAACCTGGTTTAGGTATGGATTTAGTAGCTGAAAAAGCTCCTGATATTAAAGAAGCTCCCGGTTTTATGGACGTTTTAGTTGGTATGATACCATCTAATCCTATCATGACTATGGCAAAAGCTGATATGCTTCCTCTCATTGTGTTTGCATTAGCTATTGGTATTGGTATCACTGCTGTAGGCAAAAAAGGTCAGCCACTTCTCACATTCTTTGATTCTTTAGCAGAAGTAAGTTATAAATTAATCTCCATGATTATGAACCTTGCACCTTATGGTGTATTTGCTCTTTTAGTACCAGTAGTTGCTGCTAATGGTCCAAAAGTTTTATTACCACTTTTATCCGTTATCGTTACTGTTTATATCGGTTGCATTATTCATGCACTTGTTGTATACTCTTCCATCGTTTCTACACTTGGTAAAATGAGTCCTTTGAAATTCTTTAAAGGTATGACAGAAACAATGCTCTTAGGTTTTACAACTTGTAGCTCCGCTGCTGCACTTCCTGTAAATATGAAAAACTGTACAGAAAATCTTGGTGCTAATAAATCCATTGCTAGCTTCGTACTTCCTTTAGGTGCAACTATCAATATGGACGGAACAGCTATTTATCAAGGTGTTTGCGCTATCTTTATCGCTAATGTTTATGGTATCGATTTAACAGCAGGTCAAATGCTTATGATCGTCTTAACTGGTACACTTGCTTCTGTAGGTACTGCTGGTGTTCCTGGTGCTGGTGTTATCATGCTTGCACTTGTATTACAGACTGTAGGTCTTCCTATGGAAGGTCTTGCACTCGTTGCTGGTATTGACCGTGTATTAGATATGATCCGTACTTGTCTTAATATTACAGGTGATGCTGCTGTAACTATCGCAGTAAGCCAAACAGAACGAAGTAATAATTAAATCTACTAAAAAATAAAGACACTAGAAATAATCTAGTGTCTTTTATTATGCCCTAAAATTCATTTTAATATACTGTAGATATTACTTTTCCTAGACTATCAGCCAAATCTTCTAAGTCTTCAAGATTTTCTTCTGATGCTAAAAATAAAGTGAAAATATCTGGACTTAAATCTATCATACCAATACAAATATCTTCATCAAACCATTTACTATCAAGATATTTACACCAATTTATAATATTTTCATCATCAATAAAGTCCATTTCTTCATTGTAATAATCGTACTCATCATCTTCATTATAGTCATATTTATCTATTTCATAATCTTCTTCTTCAAACTTACTATCCAAAGCTAGATTATATTCTTTAAAAGTTCGCAAACTCTTCAGGCTCCAACCAAAATCAGTAATACTACAATCTTCTTGTATTTGCATTACATAATTATTTCTGACTAAAATATTCACTGTAACTAGCCATTGCAAATCTTCTACAGAATCATATTTTATACTGATATTGCGCTCTTCAAACTCTTCTAAATGCTCTTGTGCATATGCTTCTATATTATCGATACTCTCTTCTATTTCCGCTAATACATCATCATCATTACCGCTTATAATTCGCGCTATCTCTAATAAAGTTTTTGCCTTTTCCATTTGTATCCCTCTTTTTCTATTTAATTACTAATTTATTAATTCACTATATAAATAAAAAAATCCTGTTAATTTAAAAAACATTTTAGCTATGATATAATATATATTAACTAATATTTATTTTTAATTAATTTAAATTATAGGAGTGATTTTTATTTTATATATAGGTAACCATTTATCTTCTTCAAAAGGTTTTTTACAAATGGGTAAAGAAGCTTTAAGTTTAAATGCTAATACATTTTCTTTTTTTACTAGAAATCCTCGTGGTAGCAAAGCCAAAGATATAGACGATAATGATGTACAACAATTTTTAGCACTAGCCAAACAATATAAATTCCATAAATTAGTAGCTCATGCACCTTATACATTAAATCCATGTTCCAATCGTGAAGAAGTGCGCGAATTTGCTCGTCAAACAATTGCTGATGATTTACTTCGCATGGAAAAATTGCCTCATAATTATTATAATTTCCACCCAGGAAATCACTTAGGGCAAGGCATAGATTTCGCCATCAAAGCTATCAGTAATTGCTTAAACGAAGTGATGTGGTCTAAACAGCAGACTACTGTTTTATTAGAAACTATGGCAGGAAAAGGCACTGAAGTTGGCAAAACTTTTGCTGAACTTCAAGCGATTATTGAGCGTATTAATTTACAAGATAAAATAGGTGTATGCCTTGATACTTGTCATATTTGGGACGGCGGTTATGATATTGTAAATAATTTAGATGATGTCCTAGCTGATTTTGATAAAATAATCGGTCTTGATAAATTAAAAGCTATACATTTAAATGATAGTAAAAATGACTTAAACACTCATAAAGACCGCCATGAAAAAATCGGTCAAGGTAAAATAGGTCTTGATGCTATCATAAAAATTATAAACCATCCACAATTAAAACATTTGCCATTTATTTTAGAAACACCAAATGACCATGATGGATATGCTCAAGAAATAGCTTTATTGCGCGCTAATTTCAATTAAATATAAATAAAAAAAGTATCTTTTTCTAACTGAAATATAAGTCAGAAAAAGATACTTTTTATTTTACTTATTTATCTTGTTTGCCAATGAGCTAATGCTCCTGTAAATTCATTCAATTTAAATGAATTTGCTACAGCTTTATCAATGAAATTTTGAGCATTTTCAAAGGCTTGATGGATATCTAAACCTTTAGCAAGTCCTGCTGTTATTGCTGCGGAAAAAGTGCAACCAGCACCGCTATTATAGATATTTTTCATCTTAGCTTTTTTCTGGATAGTAAATTCTTTACCATCAAATAAGACATCTACCATATAATCGCCATCTACGCGACTACCAGATTTTATAATGACATTTTTTGCACCGAGTTTATTGATTTTTACACAAGCTTCTTTAATATCTTCTACAGTTTCCACTTTTTCCATACCTGCAAGATAAGCAGACTCTACTGTATTTGGTGTTATTACATCAGCTTTTTTCACCAATAAAGATTTTATTGCTTCGGCTGCTTCTGGTACCATGATAGCGTCGATACCTTTACAAACCATTACAGGGTCGATTACTACATTTTTAAAATTATATTTATCTATGGATTTCGCTACTAATTCTACAAGAGCAGCTGAACCTAACATACCTGTTTTCATGGCATTAATGCCAATACCTTCACCAACAGTTGCAATCTGACGTTCAATAGTAGGCAAATCTATAGGAAAGATATCATGAGCCCAATCTTTTGGATTTTGTGCCACAATTACAGTTAGTGCCACCATTCCATAAACGCCCATCTCTTCAAAAGTCTTTAAATCAGCTTCCATACCAGCTCCACCAGAAGTATCAGAACCTGCTATAGTCAATGCTTTATAATTTTCTAATGCCATATTATCACCTTTATCTAATAGAATAAAAAATTTATTTAAAATTATAGATATCTATTAGTTAAAAGTCAATTAAAATACGAAAAAAGTCAATATTGTATCGATACAATATTTTATTTAAATTTCAAACCTTTGACTACAATATCAACATCATGCACAAACATACCTGTCATATATTCTACGACTTCTTTTATCTTCTTTTGTATGCCTTGTATCATTGTTGGAATATGACTTCCATAATTTAAAACTACTTCAAAAGAAACTTTTATACCTTTATCTTCACCTTTTTCCCAAACATGGTCAACATGTATGTGTGAAGCTTTAAAATCAAAATCTTTATCCTTAGCAATATGCTTAATAATGGATAAAATTGCAGCATCATCTATGATAAGTCTT
This sequence comes from Megamonas sp. Calf98-2, assembly GCF_900110235.1. Lineage (NCBI taxonomy): Bacteria > Bacillati > Bacillota > Negativicutes > Selenomonadales > Selenomonadaceae > Megamonas > Megamonas sp. Calf98-2. The sequence continues at coordinate 31,373 of NZ_FOCY01000006.1, forward strand.
CCATAATAACTAAAAATTGGTCGTACTATGGATTTTTCACCTAAACGACGGCGTTTTGTACTTGATTTTTTGAAAAATGATTGTATTGGATCTATCAAATAACCTGAAAAATGTGGTTTTAACTCAATAGTTGGTACAGGAATGATATGTTTACCTTCACGATTGCGATAAAATTGAGCTTTTGCCATTTCTGCTTTTGTAGCAATATCTGCTATATTGATAATTTTGCTAATTGGTGGCAAATTCAAAGCTTTATCAATGCGATGCACCATATTTTCAGAAGTGCCTAAAATCAAAATTCTATTTGGCTGTTCTTTTTCTATAGCAGTTCTCACTTCTTCGGCATGTCCAGGCACTACAAAAACAGCTCGTCTTATCGCCATGATTTTACTTGCTTCTCTTTTAGCAGAATGACCTGCTATGATTTTATTGTCTTTTATCAAAATCCCATCATCTATAATGGCATCAGCTTTATTTTGTCTTGCTACCATTAATGCTCTATGGGATTTTCCTGTTCCACTTGGTCCTACTAACGCAATAACATCCATATCTTATGCTCCTTTTTATCAATATTAAGCTACTTAATTAACATATTTTTAGAATTTTTCGTTTTTTATCAACAATATATTTTAAAAATACAGTTATTATTTCATATTATATATAATTATAATGGTTATTATCCTTAAACGCAAAGTATGTCTAAAGCTCAATAAATAAATTACTAAACCTTAGACATACCCTGTCTTAAAATTCAACTTAACCTAAAAAGTAATTAGCGAATATGAATAATTTAGTCTATGTACTCATACGACCTTATCTTGATTCAATGATCAATTTTATTGCAGTTCTTTCTTCGCCATCGATTTCTATATCAGCAAAAGCTGGTACACAAACTAAATCAATGCCACTAGGTGCCACAAAGCCACGTGCTATAGCTACTGCTTTTACTGCTTGATTTAATGCTCCTGCACCTACTGCTTGTAATTCTGCTGTTCCTTTTTCTCTTAATACTCCTGCTAAAGCTCCTGCTACAGAATTTGGATTGGATTTTGTTGATACTCTTAATACTTCCATAATGTACACCCCTTAACGATTAGGAATTATTATATAAGTTCGCCAAACAAGTTCCAAAATCCTTTTTTTATAACTGTATACTTGTATATTCTTTATTCTTCGTTAAATAGTATTCTTTCAAAGGATTTTACGCTATTATCTTCTACTAATTCTAAAACAACAGCAGAAAAAATATTTGGACCTTCTGCCATTTCAAAACGCACTGGTCTACATGTGATGAATTTATCTATTGCATTATTTACATTTATACCAAGGCTTGAATTATAAGGCCCTACCATACCTAAATCACTGATATAAGCTGTTCCTTTAGGTAATATTCTATTATCTGCTGTCTGCACATGAGTATGAGTTCCTACCACACAAGTTACTCTACCATCAAGATAAAATCCCATTGCTATCTTTTCTGACGTAGCTTCTGCATGTATATCTACCAATATAATATCACACTGATTTTTAATTTCTTTTAAAATTTCGTCGACCTTTTGGAATGGACAGTCCATTGGTGGCATAAAAGTTCTACCAGATACATTGATTACACCGATATTTTTAGCTTTAAATGGATAGATACAATAACCTTTGCCAGGTGCTCCTTCTGGATAATTTGCAGGTCGTATCAAAAATGGTTCATCATCTATAAAAGATACAATTTCTTTTTGATCCCAAATATGATTACCTGAAGTTACTATATCTGCTCCAGCTCGATAAATTTCATCTAAAGTTTTGCGACTGATACCTCTGCCACCTGCAATATTTTCGCCGTTAACTACAACTACATCTATATTATGTTCTTTTTTCAATTCTGGAACATATTTTCTAAATGCTTCTCTACCTGGTCTACCACATACATCGCCAACAATTAAAAATTTCAAAATAAATTCTCCTCTTATTTTATTCTTCACAAAATCTATAATTATTTATTAAACACAATGACTCTACCAGCTTCGCGAATACCTATCATTTTTTCTACTACTGGATTAATTTTCAAACTCGCAAACATCGTATCTATTAAATCCATTTGCGCTAACATTGTACTATCTATCATAGGAATTTTATCAGTATCCATAATCAGTAATTCGCCAAATTCTTCATTAATTAACGTATTTATCAAACGAAGTTCTCCATGAGAAAAAGTTTTCATATCTCTTTTTATCGTTATAAAAGTAGCTTTTTCTTCTATATTTACTTTTACTTCATCACATTCCACTTGCGTTTTTTCTAAATAATGATAGGACTTTAAACATTCTTCTAATAAAGTTCGTGTTTTTTCTATTTCTTCATCAGTCAATATCTTTTGGATAATATAATTTATATATATTTTTTCATCTGGTTCTATAGATATCTTGCTAATCTCTGGATAATAAATTAATACTGATGTCAATAAATTAACACAATCCATATTAGGTTTTTTCTCATCTTTAGTTTTAGTAATTTGCATTATTGTAACCTCACTGCAAAATCAAATAATATTAATCACAAACTCATTTTATATCTATTCAATTTATCCAAAAAGAGATTTAATGCAAAAAAAGTAGTTATCAATATTAATAACTACTTTCTTGCTTCTACTTTATGTCAAAAGAAATTATTATCTTTATTTTGCATAATCAACTACACGAGTTTCTCTAATTACAGTTACTTTTATCTGTCCTGGATATTCAAGTTCAGCTTCAATTTTCTTAGTGATATCATGAGCCAAAGCAACAGTTGAGATATCATCCATTTTTTCTGGTTTAACCATAATGCGAATTTCTCTACCTGCTTGAATAGCAAATGAACGGTCAACACCTTCAAAGGATTCTGCTATTTCTTCAAGACGTTTTAAACGTTTCAAATAAGATTCTAAACTTTCACGTCTAGCACCTGGACGTGCGGCTGATACAGCATCAGCTGCTGCAACGAGTACAGCTTCCACAGTTTTTGCTTCTTCATCACCATGATGAGCAGCTATAGCATTTACAACATCAGCAGATTCACGATATTTTTTCGCTAAATCTGCACCGATAGTAACATGTGGACCTTCAACTTCATGGTCAATAGCTTTACCTATATCATGTAATAAACCACCGCGTTTAGCAAGATTTACATCAACACCTAATTCAGCAGCCATTACACCTGCTAAATGAGATACTTCTACAGAATGATTTAATACATTTTGACCATAACTTGTACGATATTTTAATCTACCTAATAATTTTACAATTTCTGGATGTAATCCATGTACACCAGTTTCAAAGCAAGCTTGTTCTCCTGCTTCTTTAATGCGTTGGTCTACTTCTTTACGAGCTTTTTCTACCATCTCTTCAATGCGAGCTGGGTGAATACGCCCATCTGTAATGAGTTTTTCCAAAGCAATACGTGCAATTTCACGACGAACAGGATCAAAACCAGATAAAATTACAGCTTCTGGTGTATCATCAATAATTAAATCAATGCCTGTCATTGTTTCTAAAGCACGAATATTTCTACCTTCACGACCAATGATGCGACCTTTCATCTCATCATTTGGCAATGCTACTACAGAAACAGTAGTTTCTGCTACATGGTCAGCAGCACATCTTTGAATAGCCAAAGAAATGATATTTCTAGCACGTTTTTCTGCTTCTTCTTTTGCTTGCTGTTCATATTCTTTAATCATTACAGCTTTATCGTGTTTGATTTCGATTTCAGCGTCTGCAAGTAACATACTGCGTGCATCTTCTGTAGTAAGTCCAGAAATACGTTCTAATTCTTCTAACTGTTTTGCATGAAGTGCTTCTATTTTTGCTTGAGATTTATCAATCTCAGCTTCTTTACGATTTAAAACTTCTTCTTTTTTCTCTAAAGAATCAATTTTTCTATCTAAATTTTCTTCTTTTTGTACCAAACGACGTTCTTGACGGGAAAGTTCATTTCTACGGTCTTTTGTATCGCGGTCTAACTCTTGACGCATTCTATGTATTTCTTCTTTTGCTTCAAGAGTTGCTTCTTTTTTCTTAGTTTCAATCTGTTTTTCGGCTTCTGTAACAATTCTTCTTGCTTCAGCTTCAGCAGAGCCAATTTGTGATTCTGCACTGCGTTTTCTCATCCAATAGCCCACACCTAAGCCTACAACTAGTGCAAGTATTATCGCTAATAATAATTCAACGATAATCTCCACCCCCCTTTACGTTAAATTTTTCTAAATATTCTTTACAAATTCATATAGCTGACGTAACCATATAGAAGTATTGTAAAGGTTTTTAGAAACAGTGTCAAGATTACTTACCTATTAATGACACATTAACATTCCTAAAAGAAAGCCATCACTATATCTTTAGTAATGGCTTTCTTTTCACTTTATCTTATTTGCTTTTTTACTGTATCTTTACTGTATCAAATTAGAGTTTTATCATCAATTCCATAATAATTTCATCCAATTTGGATATTCTTTTTCTAAATGAACTGTAATTGCATTTAATAAATCCATTACTAATTCACCATCTAAATCATCATTTTTATTAGGAATATACATATCTAAATATAACGCATTATCTGCACCTAAATAATATTTTACTGCTTTATAATTTATATTCATCTCATTTACACAACGAATGAATTCATCTTTATTTTTCATATATTCAATGTCTGGTATTACTTGCACACGTAAAATAACATAAATACTTTCATCCATCACGATTACAGCAGGCAATTTTTGACCAAATACTTTTACATATGTATGAAAAGTAACTCGTGCATTTTCTTCTTCATTATTATTTATACTTTCTTCTACTTTGAAATTTGTAATATTATTTTCTGCTATATAAGCTTTAAATTTTTCTGCTTTTAAATTCATTTTGCACCATTCCTTCATTAAAATATATTTTTTATCGTCAATATAAAAATAAAAACGCATCTCTGATAAATTATAAAACATATATTATCTTGATTATGTTATATATATATATTATCATTATTTTATAATTTTATATATTCCTTTTTAGTCTTTCGATAAATTTTATGATTATGTTTTTCATAATCTCTGGAGTGATTAAGATGAAAACTGATAATATGGATATTACAATTGATGATATTATCAATACCGTAAAAAGTTACAATCCACAAGCTAATTTTGATTTAATTACTAAAGCTTATAATCTTGCTTATGAGGCACATGCTGACCAAAAACGTATTTCAGGTGAAATGTATATCACACACCCATTACATGTCGCTATGATTTTAACTGATTTACATATCGACGATGTTACTATTGCTGCTGCCTTATTGCATGACGTTGTGGAAGATACAATCTATACCATTGAACAAATGAAAGAACTCTTTGGCGAAGAAGTTGCTATGCTCATTGACGGCGTAACTAAACTCAGCAAAATGAAATATAAATCCAAAGAGGACCAACAGCTTGAAACATATCGCAAAATGTTTTTAGCTATGGCTAAAGATATTCGTGTAATCATGATAAAATTAGCCGACCGCTTGCATAATATGCGTACCTTAAAATATATGCGTGAAGAAAAACAAAAACGCATTGCTAAGGAAACGCTAGAAGTTTATGCACCACTTGCTAATCGCCTTGGTATTTCCAATATCAAATGGGAACTTGAAGATTTATGTTTGCGTTATCTTGAACCTGAAACTTATTATGATTTAGTAGATAAAGTAAACCAAAAACGTGAAGAACGTCAAGGTTTTATCAATGACGCTGTAGCAAAAATACAGCAAGAATTTGATAAAATTCATTTAAAAGGTGAAATCAAAGGTAGAGCAAAACATTTCTACAGTATCTACCGCAAAATGAAAAAAAGCAATAAAGATATCTCCGATATTTTCGATTTACTCGCTGTGCGTGTATTAGTGCAGACTATCCCTGATTGCTACACTGTACTTGGTATTATTCACGCTATGTGGAAACCACTACCAGGTAGATTTAAAGATTATATCGCTGTACCAAAAACTAATGGCTATCAATCTTTGCATACTACTGTAATCACAGATAATGGTCTTCCACTTGAAATTCAAATTCGTACTTTTGCTATGCATGCTATTTCTGAATATGGTATTGCTGCTCACTGGAAATATAAAGAAGCTGGCAATAAAAGTATAGGAGCCAATAGCGAATACGATAAAAAACTTTCATGGCTTCGCCAAATGATTACACTTCAAGATGAATTTTCCGACCCACGCGAATATTTTGAAGCACTCAAAATTGATATTTTCTCCGATGAAGTATTCGTATATACTCCTCGCGGTGATGTTATCAATTTACCAAAAGGCTCAAACCCTATAGATTTTGCTTATCACATTCATACAGATATTGGCAATCACTGTGTAGGTGCTAAAGTAAATGGCAAAATTGTTCCACTTGAATATACTTTGCAAAACGGTGATATCGTTTCTGTAATTACCAATAAACAAAATAATGGCCCAAGTCCAGATTGGTTAAATATCGTAGCTTCTTCACAGACAAGAACAAAAATCCGCCAATGGTTCAAGAAACAACGTCGTGAAGAAAATATCGCCCGTGGTCTTGAATTATTAGAAAATGAAGCTAAACATTTAGGCTATAATTTTAAAGATTTAGCCAAAAATGATAGACTTTTACAAGTAGCTCAAAAATTAAATATCCAAAATACTGATGATATGTTTGCTTCTATCGGTTTTGGTGGTATCACTGTAAATAGTATTATGAGTAAACTCATTGCTTTTTATAAAAAAGACCTACAAGAAATCACCCCTCCGGATATTTCACAAATGCTTGAAAAAATCAAGCCTAAAACACCTAAGAAAAAAGCAAGTCATGGTATTTTAGTCGAAGGTGAAGATGGTTTCCTTGTGCATTTAGCAAAATGTTGTAATCCTATCCCAGGCGACCAAATAATCGGTTATATAACTCGTGGTCGCGGTGTATCTGTCCATCGTGCCGATTGTCCAAATGTATTGCGTGAAGGCAATGATATGATGCGCGTCATTGATGTAAATTGGGATATCAGCACAGACCAATCTTATCCTGTAACTATCGAAGTTGGTTGCTACGATAGACAAGGTATCTTAACTGAAATTATCGCTAGAATTTCTGATGCGAAAATAAATATTGAAAATATTTCCTCTCGCAGTATTCCTAGCAATAAAACTGCTGTCATGACTATTACTTTCCATACAAAAAATTTAGCTCGTGCAGAACAATTAATGAATACACTCCGCCGTCTCAAAGATGTTTATAGCGTTCGTCGTAATTTGAGTAGTTCTGCTAAAGAAAAATAAACTAATAAAAATTACAAAGGAGCATTATCATGAAAATAAAAGCCTTAGTAGTTGGCCCAATCATGGAAAATTGCTATATTTTATATGATGAACAAACTTTAGAAGGCATAATCGTCGACCCAGGCGATGAAGCTACAAGTATTTTAAATGTGATCAATAATTTAAAACTTCATATTAAATATATTGTAAATACACATGGTCATGCTGACCATATTGGCGCTAATAAAGAATTAGGTTTAGCTCTAAAAGCAAAATTGGCTATTCATGCTGATGATGCTTGTATGCTCACTGACCCACATCTCAATCTTTCTGAAAATGGCTATATGGGTAGACCTATAATTTCTCAACCTGCCGATATAATCTTACATGAAGGCGATATTATTTCTTTTGGCAATTGCAATCTAAAAGTAATCCATACTCCAGGGCATACACCTGGTGGAATTTGCCTTGTTGGTGAAGGCGTTGTTATGAGTGGCGACTCTTTATTTGCTGGCTCTATTGGTAGAACTGATTTTCCTACTGGCTCTATGACTGATTTAATTTCCAATTTAAAAGCAAAAATCTTGACTTTAGATGAAAATTTAACTGTTTTTCCTGGTCATGGTGGAGCAACTACTATTGCCTATGAAAAACAAATCAATCCTTATTTAGGTTAAATAAAAATGATAAATGATTTTTCACCCGAAATCTTAGATTTAAATACTATTGATGAAGCGCGCCAAGCTATGCAAGATATCCACTGCACTGATGCTGGCATAAAAATAATGCAAGATAAAGCTCTTTTCAAAGTGATAAAACTCTATGATGTAAATAGCAAAGCTGCCAATATTTTAAAACAAACATTTTTAAGCAAAGGTGGCGAAGTTGCTATCTCTCGTCATTGTGCTGATTTAAGCAAAGAAACTAGTGATGTCATCATTATGGCGACTATATATCAATATAAAAGAGCCATACCTGTATTGAAAATGCAACCTTGGAAATTAAAACAAATCGCTGAAATTTTAACCACTATGATAAAAGAGGTCTAAAGATGTTTTATTCTTGTAAATATCAATTTGAAAATATCTCTTTATATCTAGTAGCGACAGAAACTCATTTAATTAATATTCAATTTACGCAACCACAAAAAGCTCTGTTACAAACAACAGAGCTTTTATCTATGGCTACTATTCAATTAGATGAATACTTCCAAGGGAAACGCACTACATTTTCTTTACCATTTAAATTAACAGGTACGCCATTTCAACTTGCAGTATGGAAAGAACTTCAAAATATTCCCTATGGACAAACTACTAGTTATAAAGAAATCGCTCAAAAAATCAATAAGCCTAAAGCATGTCGAGCTGTAGGCATGGCTAATAATAAAAATCCACTGCCTATTATCATTCCCTGTCATCGTGTGATTGGCTCTAATGGAAAATTAATCGGTTATGTAGGTGGATTAAAATTAAAAAATTATCTCTTAGAATTAGAAAAATCACATACTAATTTTTAATATAAAACTACAAATATAAGAAGGTTGATTTTATGAACTACAAAGGCGTTATATTTGACCTTGATGGCACTCTTGTTAATTCTTTAACAGATTTAGCAAATAGTATAAACACTGTACTTACTGAATATAATTTACCTACTCATGATATCGAAAGTTATAAATATCGTGTAGGTAATGGCATAAAAAAATTAATGGAGCGTTCCCTACCTCAAGATAAACAGTATCTTTTAGATGAAGCTTTAGCTAAATTCAAACAAGTATACGCTAAACATAATTTAGACCATACAGCACCTTATGAAGATATCTTAACTTTATTAAAAAAATTGCAACAACAAAATATAAAACTCGGTATTTGTACAAATAAACATGATGAAGCTGCCAAAAATATCGTAAAATTATTATTTGGTGAAGGTATTTTCAGCGAAATAATCGGCGATAAAGCTGGATTAAAACGCAAACCCGACCCAGGCAAAGTCTTGATGATTGCCCAAAATTGGCAATTAAAGCCTCAAGAAATAGCTTATCTTGGGGACTCTGATGTAGATATGCAGACTGCCAAAAATGCCGATATGTTAGCTGTTGGTGTATTATGGGGCTTTAGACCTGCTGATGAATTAAAACAAAATGGCGCAGATATTTTAATTGCTAAACCACTTGATTTATTAACTCAAGTATCATTTGCTAAATAATTTTTTATTATAGAAAGGATTTTTTAATTAATGAAAAGTAAAATTCCTGTTCAATTAGGACAGAAATATGAAATAAAAATCACAGGAATGGGGCAAAGCGGTGAAGGCGTTGGACGCTTTGAAAATTTCACTGTATTTATTCCTTATGCACTTCCTGGAGAAACTGTAGAAGCTAAAATCACACTTGTGAAAAAAAATTATGCTACAGGCGAAATAGTATCTATTCTTGAAAAAACTTCAGACAGAATAAAACCAATCTGTAAAGTATATGATGACTGTGGTGCTTGCCAACTTCAACATTATTCTTATGAAGCTCAACTAAATGCAAAAAAACAAAAAGTAATCGATATGATGGAACATATCGCCATCAAAAAAGATATCATCATTCACCCTACTATGCCATCTGTTCATGAATGGCACTATCGCAATAAAATGCAATTTCCAATCGGCAGAAGTAAAAAAGAAGGTATTATCGTCGGTTGTTATGCTCATAGCAGTCATAATATCATCAATACTGAAAACTGCCATATTCAAAAACATACAAATAATGTAATCGCCAATGCTGTACGTGAAATGGCAACAAAATTTAAATTAAGTGTCTATGATGAAAAAACTCACTATGGTCTTTTACGCCATGTCGTAGGTCGTACTAATCGCGACGAAACTGAATGTATGGTCGTACTCGTTACTGCTCAACCAAAAATACCTCGCGTACGTGAAATCGTGAATTTCTTACGCTCCAAAATTCCAAATTTGACAAGTGTAGTACAAAATATCAATACTGGTAGAAATAATATCATCATGGGCAAAGAGTGCAAAATTCTTTGGGGTGCCTCTCATATCACAGACAGATTAGGCAGTCTAAAATTCAAAATATCTGCACTTTCCTTCTTCCAAGTAAATACAGAACAAGCAGAAAAATTATATGAATGTGCTTTAAAATACGCTAATTTAACAGGTAAAGAAACTGTAATTGACGGCTATTGCGGCACAGGTACTATCTCTTTATTTTTAGCTCAAAAAGCAAAAAAAGTTTATGGTATGGAAATCGTACCTGAAGCAATCCGCGATGCTATTGCTAATGCTCGTGATAACAATATAAGAAATGCTGAATTCTTAACAGGCGATGCTGCTAAATTAATGCCTCAACTTTATCGCAAAGGACTTCGTCCAGATGTAATCGTAACTGACCCACCAAGAGCAGGCTGTGCACCAGAAGTTTTAAAAACTTTCGCTGCTATGAGACCAAAACGCATTGTCTACGTATCTTGTAACCCTGCATCACTTGCTCGCGATATCGGTATCTTAGACGAATTAGGCTATAAAGCTACAGAAATCCAACCTGTAGACATGTTCCCACAAACAGGTCATGTAGAATCTGTATGTCTATTATCCCATCAAAATACAAAGTAGGTTTCAGTACCATATAAACCAGAGAATGATAACTAGGAGCTGATACCTGGAAGCGCGACATACAAAAAGATCAAAGAGTATATCGCAACGAAATATAATGCTAACGTTTATAGCTCAGATCAAGGAGAAGGGGGGCATTGATAAGCGTGAATGCTTCAATAAACCGAAGAGTGTTGACAGTAAGCAGCCTCAGATACCTGCTGATAAAGAACAGATAATCATGGATGCGCTGAAGCATTTCAATATAATCCGAAAATTAAACACAACCAAAAATTAACCTGCAGTAATGCAGTCAAAGGAGCCAATACTTGCAGCAAAGTTCTGGCTCCTTTTTTGTGTGTTATTATACACGATAAAAGTAAGTACGTATTGGCTTCTGATATTTTGCTTGTTATAATACAATCATAAGTTAATAATAAATGTTCACCGTTAGTGTATATTCTACCGTATAAGCTTATAGCAAAAGTTTGTGATATGAAGGCTGTGAACAGATACTTAGGAATTTCCCCTGATCATCTGTTTGCAGCCCTATTTTTTTGAAAACAAAAAGGATTTAAGATAACAAGACCTATGGAAAGCAAAACGAAAAAGTATCAGATCATGAATGATTCTAGCCGAGTAAATAATAAAGGGATCAAATAGAAGAAAGCGAACGGAAAGTTTTTGTTTGAGCCACATCATAGTTACCTGATCAAAACAAGTATTGCAAAAGAGCGTAATAAGCGAGCTGCTAAAATCGTTCGTATCGTATGTACCATGATAGAAGAATCTGGTGATCCCAACACATACGACATCGAGAGATATTGAACCTCTTCAAAAGATACAGACTACCGTAAAGGCAAATGCACTTACATATTACAAGATTATCTATGTTCTGAATGCATAAAAGAGATGGCACGCATCCAGTGATTTCCTGGAGTAGTTCAAAGCAAATAACAATAACACGATGTGCCTGAAGATTTCATAGAATGAATCAATCGTACAGGAATCAATATATGGTGAGTTAGTTTTTATATGGAGTCAAAAATACTTACCCTATATAATATATAACATCTTACCTAAAATACTGTATTGTAAGTTTATTAATTATGATATTATATATTTTAGTAGAAAGCATAATTAAACTACTTAAACTATCTAATAAATTATCACTATAAATATTTACGTATGCAAAGCACAGCTCTGCCACATTTGCAGTTCGTGAGCTATGTGATACGGTACATGAACTAGCTGGTTTACCTAAGGAATAATTGACTTGGAAAGTGCATACGACTATAATCATATACGTATGGACATAATACGTTTCCCGATGAAAGGGTGGAAATAGATATGGCAAAAAAAGGAAATATCTTTGATAGTGCAGTTCAGGCAAGAGTACAGGAGCAAGAAAAGATTACTGCTGCGGTAACTAGTGTTGCGCCCAACAAAAAGGTTGCCAAAACAAAAATTACACTGTCAATCACACAAGAGGACAGTGATATTGTGAAAATGCATGCGCTCAAGAATCATACGACTGTAAGCGATCTATTACATGAATGGATTCAGGAAAAGTGCGTGAAGTGATAATCAGATAATAAAAGGATGATATACATATATGAATGAATTTATTAATGGTGAATGCTTAGAGGAAATGAAAAAAATGCCTGATGAGAGCATTGATTTTATTTTTACTTCACCGCCATACGCTAATCAAATCAAAGATTATGGAGCTACTGGGATAAAGATTAAACCTGATCAATTTGATAATTGGTTTTTACCACGTGCTCAAGAAATGTATCGAATATTGAAATCAGAAGGAAGTTTTGTATTAAATATCAATGATAAACTTGATGGTAAGTTTCAAAGTTTATTTGTATTTAAGCTGGTCGTAATGTTGGTAGAACAAGTGGGATTTCATCTTGTGCGTGATTATATTTGGTATAATCCAGCAACACCTCCAAATGTGTTTTCAAGAGGTACAATGGGTAGAACAAAAAAATCTCACGAATACTGTTTATGGTTCAGTAAAACAGACAAGTGGACATTTAACATGGATCCTATTCGAAAACCATATGGTGATAGAATGATGGAATTGTTTCAATCTGCTCCGCAGGGCGACCGAAGTGCGAATTCTCGTCCGAGCAGGCATAATTTCGATTTAAGCCGTGCATGGAAAAATAATGGAGGTTCTGATCCAGGAAGTGTTATCTCAATAAGTAATACGAGTAGCAATGATACATTTCATCGTTTATGTAAACAGTTTGGAATTGGTCATCCAGCACGTTTTCCCGAATCACTTGTTGAGTTCTTTATTAAAGCAGGTACAAATGAAGGAGACGTTGTACTTGATCCATTTGGTGGTTCTGGAACTACTGCTATTGTTGCCCATAGACTAGGACGTGACTTCAGATATATTGAGATAAATCCTGAATATCATGAAATGGCACAAAAGTGGTATGAAGTAGAATTTTCTTCTGATGCAGTATACAACAAAAATATGGACCGCTTCTGCACGGATATGCTTCCAAAATGCAAATGGTCCCTATTACCTTTTGGCTTTTTATATGATCTTTATAAAGCGTGGTTCCCTACAGTTGGTTTATATGAAAAGCCTCAAACAAAGACTGTTTTTGTGGCCCGATTAACGGAATTTCTGAAGAACGATTCAAATTGGAACGTTGCTAATAGTTTATTGTCAACTGATGCTAATAACATGCCTATGCCAGAGCTATTGATTGCGAAATATGATTTAAAAAACTGGATGAATAAAGATTATAAGGGCGATAATGTCGACATGATATGTAGCCCATCTATTCAGACAAAGTATAAGGGGATTTATAGAAATGGCAAGCCATCGTTTATCTCAGAAGGAACTGCATGATCTATTCTTGGAAGATTTAGGCATTTGTGCTGAGGATGTTGAAAATAATGGTCATAAGCCATTAATGTTACGATTAAAGTATCCATTCAATCGTGAATTGAAAGTATATCTTTTCAATTGCACAGCGCCGCCAGGCGGAAGGTCAATAGATGAGTTTAAGGTCCAATTGATTTTGGATGGTCAAAAACGTGGAGAAAGAGGAAAATTTGATACATCTGATGGTAGGACAACATTGATAGTCGGATATGCAACACCGTTTATCGATCTGTCTGGTGGAATTTGGGTTTTATTTGAATTAGATAAACATAAGGAATTTGCATATTCAGCAAATATTCAGGTATATCTGAGACAAATATTGCCTGCACTTGAGGAAAAAATCTACGTATGCCAGAAAAATAATAAGGAGATCCTCGTAATTGCTCAACGACAGTATCTCAAAGATGCGTTACAAAAGCGATTTAGCATTGATCTTCAAATAATGTTAGAGAGGGCGAAACATGGAGTTACAGAAACATGATTTCAGGCCTGATTATAATAAGAACGAACATGACATAGCAGATGATTTTTATCTTCCTGCTATGCGTAGTTCTTGTCAATATGACCGTATATCAGGTTATTTTGGAAGTACAATATACATTCTTGCTTGGTCTGCGCTTCAAGCATTTGTTGCAAATGGCGGAAAAATTCGCATTATTTGTTCGCCTGTAATTTCAGACACAGATAAAGACGCAATGACCGAAGGTTATTCTGCAATCAATGACGTAATCTTAAAAGAATCACTATCTAAGGAATTGAATGAGTTATTTGCACTTGATAGTCTTTCAAAACCTGCACGTGCTTTGGCCTGTCTCGTAGCTGAAGGTGTTATAGATGTCAAGATTGCAGTACCTGAAAGCGGAATGGAACCAGATCTTGAGAGATTATTTCATGATAAAGTAGGAGTCTTTACCGATTCACATGGAAGTGCAGTAGGATTTAGAGGTTCTATGAATGAAACTTTTCAAGGATTGTCAGATGGTGGAAATTTAGAGTCTATAGATGTATTTCCGAGTTGGGCAGATGTTCGGGATGCACAGCGAGTACGAAGTGCTACGAGTTATTTTAATAGACTTTGGAATAAATCCGAGCCACACGTTTTAGTTTATGATTTTCCTGATGCTGTTAGAAAAAGTTTGATTGATAAAAGTAATGGATACGACTGGAAAACACTTGTAAAAGAAATATCTACATCAATATCACTTGCTAAAAAATGGGCACCAAATAAAAAAAATGCGTCAAAATCACCACGAAAGCATCAGTTAATGGCTTTGGAGAACTGGGTAAGTAATGGAAGACGTGGTATTTTAGAGCATGCAACAGGCAGTGGAAAAACTTTTACGGCAATTTGCGCCATTCGTGATGCTTTAGATCGTGACAAGTCAGTTTTAGTATTGGTCCCGTCAAAAGAGCTTTTACGGCAATGGAAAACAGAAATCGAAGATAATATAAAGGATATCCCTGTCCGATATTTAATGTGTGGTGATGGATTCAATTCCTGGAAAACTAATAATACATTGCAGTTGTGGACACGACCAAGCGATACGCAGAAGAAAATAACTATTGCAATTATGGATACAGCATGTGGTGATCATTTTATTCGCAATGTGGTTGATGGCTCACATTTATTGCTTGTTACTGATGAAGTGCACCGCATTGGTAGTCCTGCAAGAAGAAATATTTTGAAAATTAATGCAGGTGAGAGATTAGGTCTGTCAGCAACACCAATCCGTTATGGAGATCCAGAAGGAACTGCTGCAATTTTTGAATATTTTGGCGGTGTTGTACCACCTGTTTTTTCATTGGAAGATGCCATAAAAAGCAATGTACTTACGAAATATTATTATCATCCGCTTCAAGTTCATCTAACCCCAGAGGAACAGGATGAGTGGAAATCAATATCCAAAGAAATAAGTCGATTGATTGCTATAGAGAAAAGATCAGGTGAGTCCATTAGTACAATAATTGCATCCAATCCAAGAATACAGATGAAGTTACTTTCAAGAGCACGCATCGTAAAACAAGCAGCCAATAAAATACCGCTTGCTCTTGAAATAATCAAAAAATATTACAAGGATGAGCAAAGATGGATTATTTATTGTGATAATCAAAGACAACTTGGAGATATTCTCTCCTTGCTCTTAGATAATGGATTTAATGCGTATGAATATCATTCTGATATGGATGGCGATAGAAATGAGACTTTAAGCTATTTCGGAAAATATGGCGGTATACTTGTTTCCATTCGTTGTTTGGATGAAGGCGTTGACATACCGTCAACGACACATGCATTGATCTTAGCATCTTCAAAGAATCCACGAGAATTTATTCAGCGACGTGGTCGCATACTTAGACGATATCCAGAGAAATATTTCGCACAGTTATATGATGCGATTATAATGCCTGAGATTTCATTTGATGATGAGGAAGATGCTAGCAATTCAATTGTTATGGCTGAATTGTCACGTGCAATTCAATTTGGCGAATGGGCAGAAAACCCATCGTGTGTGTCAGATTTGCGTATTATTGCGCGAAGATATGGCATTAATTATCAAGATATTAAGGATGGAGGAATCGAGGATGACAAGACAGAACGTGACTGAACTTCTGGCCGTTTTGGAAGAAATTCGATCAAATGAATATCCAGATGTGCCAAAAGAAATGATAGAACAGATTGCTTTAGCACAGTTTGATAATCAGGATGACCGTAATAAGGCAAGAATTGAGACAATACAGGTGATTGCATCATATGTCAATAAGATAAGTTAATCGGAGGCAAACTATGTTACATTTTAGAAAAATGACGCTTCGTGATTTTGGTCCATATAAAGGCGAGCAGGTTATTGATTTTTCTGATCAGTCAGGTGTAACCATTTTTTGGGGCAATAATGGACGCGGTAAAACGACGTTGCTGAATGCTTTCCGTTACGGGTTATTTGGAGTAGTTCAGCGAAGAAATGGTGTTTTGAAAAATTTAAGTGCGATGTGTAACGCTGAGGCAGTTGTTGAAGAAAGATACGGTTTTTCTGTTATTCTGGATATGACGAATGATGGTGATACTTATCGTTTGACTCGACAACTGGCTTTAAGGCCTGGCGTTGTTAAACCCGCTGGTGAAGAAGATTATGAAAAAGTGCTTTCTTTGAATAAGAATGGTTCTATCTTGTCACCTGAGGATAGAGAACATGAGTTAAATGTTATCATGCCTGAACAGGTGGCGAGATTCTTCTTGTTCGATGCAGAACTTCTTCAGGAGTATGAAGAATTGCTGGAAACTAATACTGCTGATGGAGATCAGATAAAGACATCTATCGAAAAGATTCTTGGCGTTCCTGTACTGCAGAATGGAGTAGTTGATGTTGAAGACTGTCTATCTAATTATGAACGACAGAAATCAAGAGCTGCGCGTGCAGATGACAAGACAATGCAACTTGGTCAAGAACTAGAAAATCTAACAGCAAATATTGAAGAGCATCAGAATATTATACGAGAAAAACAGGCTGAACAGATTGAACTGATACGTGAGAAAAATAATCTTGAGGGAAAAATGCAGGATACTGATAAACTTCGTAATTGGATCACTCAGCGAAATGAAGCTGAGCAAAATAAAAAGAAAGCTGAAGGTAAATTAGCTGATATTCAGGCGCAACTTCGTGAAGTTATGCGCAATGCATGGCGTGGAATGTTGCTTAATACAATTCGTGATATTCGTGAAAACATTGAGTCTGAAATAACAATTCTTGATGGAAAGCGTCAAAAAAAGAAGGTTGCGGATAGGTTCATTCTTGAAATGAAGAAAGCCATCAGTGATCGTGTTTGTCCTGTGTGTGGACAGGATGTATCTAGTGATATTATTCAGAAGCTTCGTAATCACATTAGTGAATCGACAAATGAATTTGCAGGATTGACAGAGAAAGAAAGACAACGCCTTTCTGACTTGAATTTACAGTTGTCGACTATTAGAGATTTATCTTCTGATACAGAAAATATGAAGACAAAAATCGCGATGCTAGAAGAACGAAAAGATGAACTTGAATTGGATATCGGAATGTATAGGCAGACCATCGAAGAGCTTCGTGAAAATATTTCACGATATGGCGAAAATGTAAAGGAAGCAGACGTGTTGAGTATTTCTCGTAAACATTCTGAAGTCGAGCAGAATCTTCGTGATATCAGACGTGGTATAGAAGATGAAACAAAAAAAGTAGCAGAATTAAAAGTGAATAAAGATAAGGTTGCAGCTACCATAGATAAGATGGCAGGCGGTACTGATTATCGTGTTGCCAGTCGTAAATATGATCTGTGCGAACATGTTTATCAGATTTTCGAAAAAAGTAAATCACTGTATCGTGAACGACTGAAACAAAACGTTGAAAAAGATGCAACTGAACTGTTTGTAAAGTTGACAGGCGATAAGGATTATGTTGGTCTGCAGATTAACGATAACTATGGTTTAGAAATCATTCATCGTTCAGGTCGTAAAGTTCCTGGAAGGTCTTCTGGCTATGAGCATATTGTTGCTTTATCACTTATTGGTGCACTACATATGAATGCTCCATTGCGTGGACCTATCATTATGGACTCTCCATTTGGACGATTGGATCCCACACACAAAGCGAATATTGCACATACACTGTCATCAATGGCAGAACAGGCAATACTGTTAGCTTATACAGGTGAGATTGATGACCAGGTTGCACGAAAAGAGATTGGTAATAAGTTGATTCATGAATATAAGCTTGAACGTGTATCATCTATGCATACAGAGATTAAGTGAGGAGGTAAAATCATGGCTGAGAATATAACATTTTTTAGTTTATCCAAGCATGCCTCTAAGATTGCAAATTGTATGAAGGATAGTGGTAATTTCCCTGACGCTTTAGTGGCTGCGAAATTTGGGATGGCATATGCTATTAAGTATTATTGGGATGAGGTAGGAACCTCCGATAAATTGATAGATTTGGATAATATCTACGACACCCAAGGCAATCATTACAATATTGGTTCTGTTGATCCTGATAAATACATTGCGCATATTATGAAGGCGTTATATCCAGGTGAAGATACTCCTTATAAATTTGCAAGAGTGTTAATGTGCTATGGCTTAAATCAACTTGGAGATTTGCTTGAAGATGGCAGATTATTTCCTATAAACAAAAATATGTGAGGTGAATCATTGTGGTGCAAGTAGCGTACGCTTTGCGTGAAGATCAAAATTCAATATTTTTGTTGCAAGATGCTGGCCGACACTACGATAAATATTGTCAGATTACCGTATTCGGAAGAAATATTATTCGTCCTGAGTTTTTTCGACAATATATGTATTTTGCACCTTTCACTGGGTATAACGGTAAATATCGTGGTGGTGTAACAGACATCATGATGTCAATAGAAGATAATAGTTGTGTACCGACGAGCAACTATGTTGCAGTAATTGATACGGAGGTTGAATTTCGAGTTACACCCTCCGTGATTAGGCAGCTTAGTCGAGAACATATGCCTGCATGGGGAATAAAGCCATATTTGGATTATTTTTCTGACCGAAAAAGTGGTATTTTACTTTTCTTGAGAGTATATAAAGTATCTAAGGCTTTACCGTCAGCTTTTTTAGAAAAAGGAAGTAAAGGAAGTTCACAGGTATTAAAATTATATGATCTTAATGGAGAGGAGCTGATATTTTCTACCGATGTTCTTGAACCTGTGATATCGGACAACAAATTTTCATATTTAAAAGATGAAATATTACATCTGCTAAAAGTTGAAAATGCGCTTCTGGCTTTGTATGAAAGTACAGATTCTGGATTGCAAAGTCTTCAGGAGCGAGTTATTGCTGATAGAGAAATCCAAGGTACTAAAGATCGCTGGAATAACCGACATCTTCAGTGGGTAGATGCTGATGAAGATGAGCTTGAAGACTTCGATATGGCACAACTTGATTATGAGTCTATTTATCAAGAAGTGCTTGAAATCTCTCCTGGAATGAAGGATGTGATTGATTATGTTCGAAATATCCAAGCAGCACGTTTAGGAGAATATGATTACTATTTGAAAGATATCCATACAGATTCTCCAAACAAAGAGTTTGCAGAAAATCGATTATTCGACATGAGTATGAGAGCATCTGTAAAAAGTGCATTATATCATTATAAAAAAACTGGTGTCGACATTGAGGATACCTTTCAAGAAGCTTGTATCGGTATCATAATGGCTACTCGAAAGTATAACGATAACGTTATGGGGTTATTTCCGTCATATGTATCAATGTGGATGAGACAAGTCATGGATCGAAATGCTTCTCCATATGATAGAAATATGCGCATTCCTGTTCACTATCGAGAACACATTCATCAGGTCATGCAATTATTATTTGATGGCTGCCAATGTGATGATATAAATGAAATGGATAACTGTGAATTGTATTCTGCATTGATGAAGTATGCGGGATGCAATACAACACAAGAAGCATATCATTGGATTTCTATACTTCGTCCATCTGAAAGTATAGAAGACATTTTAGAGGATCCTCTGCGTGAGGAATTCCTAAAAGATACTGATTATGAAAATAGATTTGATGAATGGATTGATATTAATGACCGAAAAGTAATTAGAGATGCCATAAATACTTTATCTGAGAGAGAACAAAAAATTCTGATACGTAGATATGGATTTGATGGTTATCCATTAACTTCGTTAGAAGGTATTGGACGTACAATTGGTATTACACGTGAGCGTGTTCGTCAGATTGAAGTGAAAGCTTTAACAAAAGTATTAAAATATTGTTACCAACAGCGTTTTATTTCGCGAGAACAATATTTATCTGTATTGACAGAAGATAATACCGGCAATGTGAAATTAAAAGGAAAATATCAACGCAAGAAGGAAGATACTTCTAAAAAGAGAAAACCAACGAAATAACAATTATCACTGCGATAAGTATGTCTTTTGATGTCTTATATCTTGGTGAGGTTCTATGGGCTTTTTGTAGAATTCAAAGTATTTGGTGATACAAAATACACTGATAATTACAGACTTACCAAATTTTGAAAATGCATGTTATACTATAAATGATCCAAATAGAAACTACGGACCGTAGTTGTGTTGTATGTTTTGCCCGATGAGCTACAAGAATGTAGGTCATCGGGCTTATTTTTTTGCACTAACGAAAGTGAGAACATTATATATGGCAAATAAAAATTATTCGAAAAAGATTGCAGATTATCAAAAGAAAATCGAAGATCTTCAGCTTGAGACAGTGAAAGAAAACCGCTCCTCTGTACTGACTGTGATCAATGATGAAATCTTTCGTAACGTTGAGGCTGGCTGCTATCAGCATTGCCAAAAGATGGAGTTATAGTCGTTGCAAAAGTGCTTGCCGCTCTCGTATCAATGGCTGTAATAAAGTCTGAACCTTAGCTCTTAAAGATCAGAGAGCGTAAGGCACACCAGAGCTCTGCATGTAAGATAAGATGTGAGAAAGCTACGGTGAATGCTGCAGCGAACATCGAGGATCTTGAGATGTCAGAAACAATGACAACACCTTCATACAACACTAATGGATATAGTGGATACAATGGCGGAAACATCCAATAAAAAGAAAAGGCTCAGTGAAGTGTACAAGACATGCTAAACATATGAACGTACGCTTAACGGATAAGCGAAAGAAAAACGTTAAGTTGTCTGTTCCCTTATAAAAACAAGCGAACAGGAAGGCAGCGTTCCGACATAAATGTGAAAATTCGGGATATCAGGAGCAGACAAAGAGCGGAGTGCTTGCCCCTGATACCCATAGTAAATCACGATTAGTGACGAGCGGTGCAACTTTGAGTTTCTTGGAGATGTATCGCCGCAATGGTTCTGAAGTTTCAACAAAAACTGTTACCAGATAGCAAAACGAAGATAACGATTTGATATAGCGCTATTTTTACTGATGTTTGAACTTTAAAAGGTGCCAGTGGTACGTTTTATTAGGAAGACATCTGTATATAATAGAGGGAGACAAATAAAAGATCCAGTGGACGTTTTATGCAGGTGACTGATGGCAGATACAAGTAGTGACAGGGAATTGTTGAAACACCTTTGTTTTATTTTTATATGGAGATACGATACAAAGAGGGATACTAAACATGTATACGTTTGTGAGATCATTAAAGGATATTCATCAAACGTAAAGTATCCTATCACAGACAAAGACAAAGAGAAACAAAAAACACGCGAACTACGTGTTGAAGGAGCAACTTGGGGTGACGGATTATTGGTTACAGGTGATGTAGACTTATTACCGCAACAGTTTGAATATTATCCGCAGGCAGACGACGTCGTATGGACATCAAGGGAATGTTGCCTATACAAGGATGGAAGAAGCAAATACAGGATGTAGAGATAGGGATACAGCAGTAGGCCGATGCAAAAGTGTCGTTAGACTCTGCAGTCGCAATCAGGCTGGTGGATCTTGGAGACAATTTCAGGTCTGATAGATATACCGATCAGGAAAAGAATGGTATGGTGAACGAAGTAATAGAACGTGCAGAGTTGTTCCCTGCGCATTTATCGAATGGCCGATACGTAAATGGCATCACCTTCAAGTTCCCTATCTTTACTGATGGCAAGCATTCAAAACAGTGGTGGTACAAACAAGATACAGATGAATCTGTATGCTTACTCGTAAAAAAATAATCATCTATCTGTTCGTTTTTCTTTTAACCAAAAGAAAAATGAACCAAAAAGAAAAGCCCCGCAATATTGATTTTACTTTGACAAAGATAAAACTATGTCTACAACGCTCTAAACTCGCTTCGCTCAAACAGTAGGACTAAAACCGTAGCCCTAGTTTTATCTTTGTCAATAGCTTTCAGCTACCGTAAAAGTCTGCTAATGCATGGAAAATTTGCATTTATTATAATTAACTCTATTTTTAACATTTAATTATAAAATTATTATTCACTATATAATAATAATTTGTAACTTTTATTTTCCGGATTATAAAATTTTAGTGGTAACCAAAGGTTATTGAAAATAATTATCGCTGAATACGGTTTTAGTCTGAATGTTTGAGCGAAGCGAGTTTCTAAGCGTTGTATGAAGCGATAATTATTTTCAAAACTAAAATTTTATCTGCGGTGGATATTCTTTTCTTACTTTTCTTTGCCCACCAAAGAAAAGTAAGTTTAATGTTGACTTTAAGTTTACTCCAATATGTATAATTAAATTAATTATTATATATTGGAGTAATTTTTATGTCTATTTCTCGTCGCAATTTCTTTAAATTAGCCGGTATTACTACAGCTTTATTAGCTATAGGTGATATTGGTTTTATCAATCAACCTAAAATTGGTCGTTCACCTAAGGATGATGAATTGACTAAGATTTTAAAATCTCCTCACTATGTAAATGGAGAATTTCAAAATCTTGAGCCTACATCTGTTTTAGTCAATAAAGATAATTATTATAATGGTATCAAAGAAATTCTATTTCCTACTAAAGGTGTAACTATACCTAAGGAAAATATTCCTACGCAAAAAACAGATTTAAACGCTTTAAATCCTAAAGAAAATTTACTTGTTTGGTTTGGTCATTCTAGTTTTTATTTGCAAATTGATGGTATCAAGATATTAGTTGACCCTGTATTTAGTGATTATGCTTCCCCTTTGTTTTTCATCAATAAAGCCTTTGCTGGTACAAATATATATACAGCTAATGATATGCCTGATATTGATATTCTAATCATCTCTCATGACCACTGGGACCATTTAGATTACGCTACTGTTATGAGCCTAAAGCATAAAATCAAGCATATTGTTTGCCCTCTAGGTGTTAGTAGTCATTTTTATCATTGGGGATTTAATCCTGATATAATTCATGATGAAGATTGGTATCGTGAAATAAAACTTAGTGATAATTTAAAAATTCATATCCTACCTTCTCGCCATTTTTCAGGAAGATTTTTAGATAATAATAAAACTCTTTGGGCTTCTTTTGCCATCATTACACCTACCAAAAAAATTTTTTATAGTGGTGATGGAGGATATAGTCCTCAATTCCGTGAAATTGGTGATTATTTCCAAGGCTTTGATTTAGCTATCATGGAAAATGGTCAATATAATACATCTTGGGCACAAATTCATATGATGCCAGAAGAAGTAGCTCAAGCTACTATGGATTTACAAGCTAAAATGCTTTTACCTGTACATTGTGGAAAATTTGCTCTAAGCCCTCACCACTGGCAAGATCCTTTTGAACGTATTTATACAGCTAGTCAAAATAAATCATATAAACTGCTCACTCCACTATTAGGGGAAGCTGTATTTCTTGACCAAAATAATCAACAATTCAACAAATGGTGGACTACTATTTCCTAATATCTTGAATAATAATCTTTAAACAAAAAATGCACTACTAAATATAAATTTAGCAGTGCATTTTTATTTTTATAAATCAGCCAATTTTTACTGTATGAATAACTTTATAACCTTTAGCTTCTAATTTTGCTTTGATATCATCAATATTAGTAATATCACCACGAATAACGATTTCGTATTTATTATCTTCTTTTTTGCAAGTTATCAAGCTATCAATGCTAACACCTGCTTGTCCAAAGATTTCTGCGATATCTTTAACTACACCAATTTTATCTGTAACTTCCAAAGTAATACGAGTTTTTCCATCAGCTAAGCCCATTACATCTACAAATGTTTTGAAAATATCTGTTTCTGTGATAACGCCTACTACAGCACCCATATTACTTACAACTGGCATACCGCCAATTTTATTTTTATACATAATAAGTGCAGCTTCTTCAATAGTTGCATCTACATTTACAGAAACAACATCTTTTTTCATGATATCTCGAACGCAAATTTTTGCAAGTAAAGAATTTATCTCATATCTTGATAAAGTTGTTGCAGACGATGGTGCTACACGCATTAAATCACTATCGCTTAAAAATCCTACTAATTTGCCATCATCTACAACAGGTAAGCGACGAAAATTATGTTTTTTCATTAAATGAGCTACTTCATCAACTTTAGTATCATCTGTTACTGTCATAGGATTTTTCGTCATTCTATTAATAACAAACATTTTTTTCACCTCATATAAATTTATTTTATTATCCTATAAGAAAGGATTCGCTATAAATCTAACGAATCCCTGCATACAACAATTATCTATATAAAATCAGCCACCAAGATATGCTTTTCTTACTTCTTCACTAGCAGCAAGTTCTTTGGCATCACCAGAAAGTGTAATTCGTCCTGTTTCCAAAACATATGCACGATTAGCAATAGAAAGTGCCATATTTGCATTTTGTTCTACTAATAAAACTGTAGTGCCTGCTTTATTGATATCTTGTATTATTGAAAAAATTTCTCTTATCAATAATGGTGCAAGACCCATGGACGGTTCATCTAAAAGTAATAAACGAGGTCTACTCATCAAAGCTCGTCCCATAGCAAGCATCTGCTGTTCCCCACCGGATAAAGTTCCTGCCTGTTGATTTACCCTTTCTTCAAGTCTTGGGAAACGTTCAAATACCATTTTCAAATCCTTGGCAATACCAGCTTTATCCTTACGAATAAATGCACCTAATTCCAAGTTTTCCATAACAGTCATTTCTGCAAAAACACGTCTACCTTCTGGTACTTGAGAAATACCTGCTTTTACGATATTTTGTGCTGGCATTCCGGCAATATTTTTACCTTCAAACTCAATTGTACCAGTCTTTGGTTTTAAAAGCCCTGAAATAGTGCGTAGAGTTGTAGATTTTCCTGCCCCATTAGCTCCAATCAAAGTAACTATTTCACCTTCATTGATTTCTAGGCTAATTCCTTTTAAAGCATGAATTGCACCATAATAAACATTCATATCATTTATTTTTAACATAAATTCTACACCTCCCCACCTAAATAAGCTTTAATAACCTCAGGATTTTTCTGAATTTCTTCTGGAGTTCCACTGGCAATAATACAACCATATTCCAAAACATAGATGCGTTCACAAATTCCCATTACTAAGCTCATATCATGTTCAATAAGTAAAATAGATAAACCAAATTCTTTACGTATCCAGCGTATCATTTCCATCAATTCTTGTGTTTCTTGTGGATTCATACCTGCTGCTGGTTCATCTAACAATAATAATTTTGGTTTAGTAGCCAAAGCTCTGGCAATTTCTAAGCGACGTTGTGCCCCATATGGTAAATTTTTTGCCACTTCATAAGCTTTATCTTCTAATTTAAAAATCTTTAATAATTCTAGACTTTTTTTAGTGATTTCATCTTCTTCTTTGAAATATCTGCCCAAACGAAGTACAGACTCCACTAAACTATATTTTGCATGAGAATCATATGCTATCTTTACATTATCTAAAACAGTTAATTCCGAGAACAATCTTATGTTCTGGAAAGTACGTGCAATTCCTCGAGAAGTTATCTGATAAGGTTTTAATCCAACTAAACTTTTACCAGCAAAATCAATAGTACCTGTAGTTGGTTGATATACACCTGTCAATAAATTAAATGCAGTTGTTTTCCCTGCACCATTTGGCCCAATAAGACCTATGAGTTCGCCCTCATTTATCTCTATATCAAAATTAGATACTGCTTTTAATCCGCCAAATACTTTTGATACACCATCTGTTTTTAATAATTCCATAATTATCCACGACCTCCCTTAAAACGTTGGAAAATCTTAAGGCTTGTAATTTCTGTATAACCAAAAAGACCTTGTGGACGATAAAACATTAATAAAATCAATACTAATGCATATGCAATCATACGGAATTCAGGCCAGCTAGCAAGTGCTGCTGATACGAAAGTTACTACAAATGCACCAGCGATTGAACCTGTAATTGAACCTAATCCGCCAAGTACTACCATGATTAAGAAATTAAATGATGCCATAAAAGTAAATGAAGATGGATTGATAATATAGAAACAATGAGCGAATAATCCACCGCCAATACCAGCAAAAATAGCACCAATAGTAAATGCCATTACTTTATATTTTGTAGTATTAACCCCCATAGCCTCTGCTGCAATCTCATTTTCACGTACAGCAATACAAGAACGACCATATTTAGAATTAACAAAATTCTTAATGAAGAACAATGTAAATAACATTATAAAAAATACCCATGGAAAAGTCGTATTATGCGGTATACCTTTAAAACCAGCTGCACCACCTACATACTCTATATTCATGATAACAATACGAATGATTTCCCCTAAACCTAATGTAGCGATAGCCAAATAATCGCCTTTTAGACGTAATGTTGGCAAACCAATCAAAAATCCCAAAATACCAGCTGCAAAACCGCCAATTAATAAAGCTACAATAAATGGAGAATGAAAATTAACTGTTAAAATTACGCCAACATAGGCACCTACTGCCATAAAGCCAGCATGACCTAAAGAAAATTGACCTGTATAACCATTTATCAAATTTAAACTTGCTGCCATGATAATATTGACACATACAAGAAAAATATTTAATTCCCAGAATGAGCCAATAATTCTTTCAGCCATTAAAAATTGCAAAACGCCAAATAAAACAATCGCAAGTATTAAAGTTATTATATCTTTTTTTCTAAGAGAATTCACTTTTAACACCTACACTTTCTCATTAGTATTCTTACCAAAAATACCAGATGGTTTGAATAACAATACTAATATTAATATCGCAAAAGCTGCTGCATCACGGAATGTAGAAGATATAAAACCGGATACTAAAGCTTCTATTACACCTAAAACAATACCACCAGTCATAGCTCCTGGAATGCTACCGATACCACCTAATACAGCGGCAACGAAAGCTTTAAGCCCTGGCATAATCCCCATAAGTGGGTCAATAGAGTTATAATATACACCTACTAAAACGCCACCAGCGGCAGCTAATGCTGAACCAATACCAAAAGTAAAAGAAATTACTCTATCTGCATTTATACCCATGAGTTGAGCTGTTTCTGTATCAAAGGATACAGCACGCATAGCTTTACCCATTTTAGTTTTCTGTACAATGTAAGTGAGTAATACCATCAAAATTACAGTAATAATAAAAATTAATAATTGCTGTCCATTAATTACAAATGAACCAATATTTAAAGATAAGGAATCAATAACATTTGGAAAAGTTCTTGGTGTTGGTGAAACAAAATACATACTTGTATATTCAAGGAAAAATGAAACCCCAATCGCTGTTATTAACAGTGATATACGTGGAGCTTTACGCAATGGTTTATACGCTATTTTTTCTACTAAAATTCCTAAAACAACCATAGATATGATAAGTGCTGGAATAATTGACATTTTAGTCATTGTTACAGCATAAAAGCCTACATACGCACCAACCATATAAATATCACCATGGGCAAAGTTTATCAACTTGATAATACCATATACCATGGTATATCCTAAAGCAATCAATGCATAAATACTACCTAAGGAAATACCATTGATTAATTGCTGTATTAATTGCTCAAAAAAATCCATCTTACTTTCCTCCTTCACAAAGAAAGGCCGCAAAATTGCGGCCCTTTCACCTAGTATAATCAGCCTTCTGCTGTTGTTGGTGTAACTCTTTGTTTAAGAACTTTATTACCATCTTTCATTTCAATAATGAAAGCATTTTTGATCAAGTTGTGATTTTCATCAACAGTAAGTTTACCTGTACCAACTTGTAAATCTTTAGTTTCTGCTAATGCTTTCTGAATTGCTTCTGGATCTGTGCTACCTGCACGTTTTATAGCATCAACGAGCATTTTACCTGCATCATAACCAAGAGCAGCAAATACACCTGGAGCATGACCATATTCTTTTGTGAATGCATCTACAAAAGCTTTAGCATCTGGATCTGTTTCAGTATAGTGAGTGATGAAGTAAGTATTATTAAGTGCATCTGCACCAGCGATATCTACTACTTTTGTATCATCCCAACCATCTGTACCTAAAATTGGTTGTGTAATACCAAGTTCACGTGCTTGTTTTACAATTTTACCAACTTCTTCATAGTAAGCAGGAATATAAATTATATCTGCATTTGCTGTTTTAATATTTGTAAGAGTTGCTTTAAAGTCTTGGTCTTTAGCTACGAAAGCTTCTTCCATTACGACTTTACCGCCTAAAGCTTCAAATTTATTTTTAAATACTTCAGCTAAGCTCTTAGAATAATCTGTACTAGAATCTAAATAAATAACAGCTGTTTTAGCTTTTAATTCGTTAGCTGCAAAAGCTGCCATTGTATTACTTTGTAATGGGTCAATGAAGCAACCACGGAATACAAATGGTTTAACTTGACCATTTTCTACTGTAATATCAGGGCTTGTTGCATCAGGTGCGATAATTGGCACTTTATTTTCAGTTGCTACC
This sequence comes from Megamonas sp. Calf98-2, assembly GCF_900110235.1. NCBI lineage: Bacteria > Bacillati > Bacillota > Negativicutes > Selenomonadales > Selenomonadaceae > Megamonas > Megamonas sp. Calf98-2. The sequence goes on from NZ_FOCY01000006.1 coordinate 60,532, forward strand.
TGAGATTCAGCTTGTACTGCACCAGAAGTTGCAGGTCCTACAATAGCTACAACTTTATCATCAGAAATAAGTTTTGTAGCTGCGTTAGCTGCTTCAGCAGGGTCCGATTTATTATCAGCTTCAACTAGAGTAATTTTTTTACCATTAATTCCACCGGCGTCATTAGCTTCTTTGATAGCTAATTTCAAACCTTCTAATGTTGTTGTACCATAGTTAGCAACATTACCAGTCATTTCAAAATTGGCACCGATTTTAATTTCATCACTATTTGCTGCTTCTTCACCGCCACAACCAGCGAAAATGCTACCGAACATTGTCATACCAAGAAGTAATCCTGCTATGCGCAAACGTTTTTTAGAAAAATTCATTATGATTCCTCCCAGCATAGGCCTAAAATATAATTATTATAATTCCTTTATGTAGGTCTTAGTCTTGATGTTGTTTATTATACTTTACAAGTTTACAACAGCCAAGTACCTAATTTAAAAATTTTATATTTTTTATCTTTTAATAAGCAATAAATAATATGTACTATCTAGTAAATAAATTCCCTATTTCTTAATTATATATTTAAATCTGTTACCTTTAAATATATATATTTATGTATATTATTACAGGACATTTAATTATAATGCTTAATTATGATGCTTATTTTAATAAACTTCTACCACTCTATCATTACTTATGATAGAATAAAAAGATAGTACTATTTTTTTATAGGAGGATTTAAATTGTCGGAATTACAAACTGAAATTCAAAAACGACGTACTTTTGCGATTATCTCTCACCCAGATGCTGGTAAAACTACTTTAACTGAAAAATTATTGCTCTATGGAGGTGCAATCCATTTAGCAGGTTCTATAAAATCCCGTAAAACTCAACGTCATGCTGTTTCTGACTGGATGGAAATTGAAAAACAGCGTGGTATTTCTGTAACTTCTAGTGTACTTCAATTCGATTATGCTGGTTGCCGTATCAATATCCTTGATACTCCAGGTCACCAAGACTTCAGTGAAGATACTTATCGTACACTCATGGCTGTAGATAGTGCTGTCATGATTATCGACGTAGCCAAAGGTGTCGAAGCACAGACAAAAAAATTATTCAAAGTTTGTAAACAACGTCATATTCCAATTTTTACATTTGTTAATAAACTTGACCGTTTTGGTAAAGCTCCACTTGAATTAATGGAAGAAATCGAAGATGTTTTAGGTATTCGCTCTTATCCAATGAATTGGCCTATCGGTACAGATGGTCATTATAAAGGTATTTATCACCGCGAAACTGAAAAAGTAGAATTATTCAGTGAAGATACATCTCATGGTCAAGAAGAACGTGAGTCTGTAATTTTTGATTTAAAAGACCCAAAAGCTAAAGAAATCATTGGCGACACTGATTATCAAGCTTTATTAGATGATATTGATTTACTTGATGTTGCTGGCGAACAATGGTCTATGGACAAAGTAAATAAAGGTGAATTGACACCTATGTTCTTTGGTAGTGCCATGACTAACTTCGGTGTACGTGGTTTCTTAGAAGAATATCTTCGTCTTGCACCAGCTCCTCAACCTCGTATGAGCTCTGATGGTCTTATCAGCCCTGATGATGAAAATTTCTCTGGCTTCATCTTCAAAATTCAAGCTAATATGAACCCTGCTCATCATGATAGATTATCCTTCATTCGCATTTGCTCTGGTAAATTCGAACGTGGTATGAGCGTTTATCATATGCAAGGTGGCAAAGCTGTAAAACTTTCTCAGCCACAACAATTCTTAGCTCAAGACCGTCAAATCATTGATACTGCATACCCTGGAGATATTGTTGGTTTATTTGACCCTGGTATCTTCGGTATTGGTGATACACTTTGTATGCCTTCTCACAAATTCAAATTTGCAGATTTCCCTGTATTCCCACCAGAAAGATTTGCTCGTGTTTCTGCTAAAGATACTATGAAACGCAAACAATTCGTAAAAGGTATCATGCAGCTTACACAAGAAGGTGCTGTACAATTATTCCAACAAGCAGGTGCTGGTATGGAATCTTATATCGTTGGTACTGTAGGACAATTGCAGTTTGATGTATTAGAATACCGCTTAAAAAGCGAATATAATACAGAAATAGTCATGAATATGCAACCATTTGAAGTTGCTCGTTGGCTTCGCTTCAAAGATAATCGTCCTGTAACTCCAGAATCTCTCCGTGGTGCTGACCGTGGAATGTTCGTATATGATATGAAAGATCGTCCTGTGCTTCTTGTAAACAACGAATGGGCATTAGGCTGGATTCAAGATAATAATCCAGATTTAGAAATGTTCCCTGTACCACCAGAAAAACAAGATGCTGAAGACGATATGAAATAATTTAATAAATAAAAAAACGACTACGCTTAAATGCTTAGTCGTTTTTTTTGTCAAAATATAATTGTTTTATATGTTTTGCAATCTCTTGTAAATTATTTGGCACAAGTTCGATATTATAGCCAATGAATAATGGTGATGTTGCAAATCTAGGCATTATTTTTACATGTATATTGCCTTCAATTAAATAGAAGAATAAATTATAACTGCTACAATTTACGCTGAAATGATTCATGATATAATCAACGCCTATTTGCACAAATTCAGCTAAGGTATCAATATCATTTAGACCTTGCATAATCACATTGACTTCTGTAAATCCCACACGTGGCTTTGTAGACAAGTTCATAACTACATTATTTTTTTCTGCAATTTTAATGCCCTCAAATTGGCGTTTATCACACATATTTTTAAACTCTAAATTTTTAATGCCGACAATTTGCATATGTGGATGACGCATAGTTCCACCAGATAAAGGCCCATGATTTTTGAAGAAAAGTACTGTTTTATATTTTTTACTATTAATGATATTGAGCCAGTGATTTATACTAAAATGCATGAGTTCTTGCATATGTTCTAAAGTATAATCAGGAATATCTGCATTACATTCACTGCCTTCAATAATTAATAATTGATAAGCATCTTGTAAAACTTGATATTTATTTTCCAAAAATATCATATCATTTTTTATTTCTATGATATTTTTTAAACTTTTCACATCACAAAATGGACAAGCAACTTCTCTATGTACAATATTTTCAGGTTTTGATTTACCAATATTTATATCAAATCCTAGATAATTATACTCCATAAAAATTTTCCTTTCTCTTTTTATTTTACTAAAACTCATTCAATGCTCATTTAATCCTAGCTTTATAGTTATAAAAATAAAATATACTAGCATAGTTTTACGATAAATGCTATAATTTTCTAGTATAATTACTTTTTTTAAGCTGTATTTACTATTATACAGTCTTTTCAATTAAAAGAAAATGATGTTTTAAAGCAGGTGTTTTCCATTAACGAACAAGATACTACTTCAAAAAAATCTCATAAAGCTGAAAGCTTTTTAAAAGGAACTTTTATATTAACAGTCGCTAGCTTGGTAGTTAAAGTTATCGGCTCACTAAACTGGATTTTTGTTTCCCGCGTTTTAGGCGGTGAAGGTATCGGTCTTTATCAAATGGCTTTTCCTATTTATTTTTTAGCCTTGACCGTTTCTTCTGCAGGTGTTCCTGTAGCTATTTCTATTATAACAGCTGAAAGAGTTGCCTTAAATGATATTTTTGGGGCAAAACGCATTTTTCGCATTTCCATGTGCTTTATGTTCTGCACTGGTTTATTTTTTAGTTTGCTGACCTATTTCGGTGCTCAATGGCTCATAGATTGGCAATTTGTGCGTGACCCTCGTGCATATTATTCCATTATTGCACTTGCTCCAGCTGTATTCTTCGTTACTATCTTAGCTAGTTCTCGAGGATATCTACAAGGTTGGCAACGCATGACACCAACTGCTGTATCACAGATTGTTGAACAGATATTCCGCGTTGTAACTATGATTTTATTCGCTCAACTCCTCTTACCTTATGGACTTGAATATGCTTCAGCTGGTGCTTCCTTAGGTGCCTTAGCTGGTGCTATTACTGGTGTCATGGTTTTAGTTTATTTCCATATAAAATTAGAAAAAGATATTGTCAAAAACTATGGTAATGAATTAAAACCTGTAAATGATGCTCAAACAGCTTCTGTCTGGAAAATTATTAAACGTATCTTTGTATTGGCACTTCCAGTTTCTGCTGCTAGTATCATGCTTCCGATTGTATCTAACCTTGATTTATTAATCGTACCAGCGCGTTTAGAAGTAGCTGGTTATAGCGTAAATGAAGCTACAGAATTATTCGGTTATTTGACTGGTATGGCTGTACCACTTGTCAATCTTTCCACTATTTTAACAGCTTCTCTTGCTGTAAGTATCGTACCTGCTATCTCTGAAGCTCGTACGTTAAAAGATAAAACACGTTGTTTCAATCAAACAGCAGCTGCTATGCGTATTTCAAACTTTATCTGTTTCCCTGCATTTGTAACAGTTATGATGTTGGCTGTGCCTATCTCAACTTTAATCTACAATGCACCTGGAGCAGGCCCTGCTGTTTGGGTTTCATCCTTTAGTATAGTATTACTTGGTCTTCATCAAGTTACTACTGGCGTTCTTCAAGGACTTGGACACCCTACTATTCCAATGATTAATATGGTTATCGCTGCCATTGCTAAAGTTATTTTAAACTGGGTATTAACAGCACAGCCTTCACTCGGCATCATGGGTGCTGCATGGGCTACTGTTGCTGATATCGGTATTGCAGCTTTAATCAATCTATATTTCTTATATAAATATATCAATTATAAAATTGAAATCATGCAATTATTAAAAACTATTGTTTCTGCTACTATCATGGCTGGTATTATTCATTTTGGCTATGAATTCTTATTATACGAAACAGCAAGCAATGCTTTAGCTACTTTTGCATCTTTATTTGTTGGTATGTTCTTCTATATTATTGTCTTAATTTTAATTGGTGGTATCATGGAATCAGATATCGAACGCATTCCTATGATTGGTGCCCCTAGTATTCGTTTCTTCAAAAAAATTGGTGTTTTAAAAAATTAATGGAGAGATTATAAAATGAAAAAATTTCTATTGGCATATAATCCAGTTTCTGGTGATGCCATGTTTAAGAAAAAATTAGACGATATTATCAATCAATTTCAAAGTCGTGATTGTATCATCATGCCTTACCGCACTAAAAAAGAAAGCTTTGATCCATTTTTCGCTAATTGCATACGCAATGTAAATGCTGATGGTATCATTGCAGCTGGTGGCGATGGTACTTTGCATAAAATAATCAATATGACCTTAAAAGAAAATCTTGACGTACCTGTAGGTATTATTCCTAGTGGTACATCTAATGATTTTGCTTCTCATCTTGGTATTGATGCCAAATTTGATGAATATATCAATAGTATCATCACTGGAAAAACTCAATATGTAGATGTTGGTTCTATCGGTGATGAATACTTTATCAATGTAATCAGTGCTGGTATGATGACAGGTGTTGCTCATGAAGTTGATACTCGTCTTAAAAATACTTTTGGTAAATTAGCTTATTATTTCCGTGGACTCGGTGAACTTCCTAGATTTCGCGGTTTAGATTTCACAATTGAAGCTGATGGTGAAATTATCAAAGAAAAAATATTCTTTGTGTTAGTCGTTAATTCACCTGTTGTAGCTAGCTTCAAAAATATATCTATGGACGCCAAAATCAATGATGGTAAATTAGACATGATATTATTAAAACAATGTAATATTCCTGAATTGATGAAAATTGTAGCTGATACAGTGGCAGGAAAAACATCTTTTGATAATAAAAATATTATCTACAAACAAGCATCTTATTTCAAATTCTCTTGCCCAGACCGCGTGGAAAGCGATTTAGATGGCGAACTTGGCCCTGTATTACCACTAGAAGTACGTACTATTTCTAATAAATTAAAAATGTTTGTCTTATAAAATAAACAAAATGCACTTTAAAAGTTAGATTGATATCCTACTTTTAAAGTGCATTTTTTATAAGTATAACAATTTATAATATAAAAAAAATAATTCACAATGTTTATTTTTTACTTAATATCATTCCTACTAAAATGCATATAGTACCTAAAACTTGTCCTAATACTAAAGTTTCTCCTAATAATATATATGCAAATATAAGAGAAAATACTGGCAACAAATACTGATAAATTGCAGTTCTTACACTACCAATTTTACCAACAGCCCATACCCATACAATATTACCTAACCAAAGAGCAAAAACTCCAGAATAAACTACACTTATCCATGCTTCATTAGATAAAGTTTCAAAATTTATAAATTGTAACTCTGGTATTCCTAATAGAAAAAATACAACAGCCGAAATACTCATTAAAAAACTTACAATTTGACAAGGAGAATATTTATTAAGTAAATCCTTAGCATAAATAGTATAATAAGCATTACTAAATTGTCCTAAAACTACTACTAATGTACCAATTAAATGATGATTAGCAAAACTGATCTCTTTATTTGAACTAAAAATAATTGCCATCATTCCTACAAAAGAAATAATTAAACCTAAAATAACATTTTTGGACAAAGGATTTTGTTTAAACAATTTATTTAATAATGCTACTGCTAATGGCATAATAGCTGAAGCTAATGATGCATTACCTGCGGTTGTTTTTGATAATCCAAAAGTTAAACAAACTTGTGTCAAACAAAATCCACCTAAAGCCAATAATATTAAATATTTTAAATCTCTCCATGGCATTTTTCTATATGTATGTGTCTTATATAACCAAAGCCAACATAATAGTGCTGCAATAGTTAAACGTAAAGCATTATAGATAAATGGTCCTATTTCCTCAATTCCTATTTTCATTACTGCATTGTTTGATGACCAAATTAATATAATGCTTAAAATACTAAATTCAAAAAAATATTTTTTACCCAATTTAATTAAACTTCCCATTTTTTAACTTCCCCCTTTTAGCAAACGTTTACCATTTTCCATAAATATAAATATATTAACTTTTATTTTTAAATATTGTTAAAATTTTATTATTTTATCATGAAAATTTATAAAAACTTAATTTTATTGAACTTTATACTTTCCCCCTTTCTTAAAATTTTCTTATCAACAATTTTATTTTTAATATATTTTATTTTTTCTCTATCCAATTCTTTAGTAAACGTTTTCTTTAATTTCATAGTATAATTATAATACTTACTATTAAATTTGTAAATATTTTCAGAATTTATTTTTTATAATAAAAAAGAGAAGAATATACATTCTTCTCTTTAAATTTAGCTATTATTTTTACACTTCCATGATGATTGGTAAAATCATTGGACGACGACGTGTTTTTTCATAAAGATATCTACCAATAGCTTCGCGAATGTCATTTTTTATCACGGACCATTCTGTAATATCGTTATCTAAGCAATGTTCAATAGCAGAAGTTACTCTTTCTTTTGCTTCTTCCATTAAAGCTTCTGATTCTCTAACATAGACAAAACCACGAGATACGATATCTGGGCCGGCTGCGATAAAGCGACCTTCTTTATCCATAGTAACAACTACGATTAAGATACCATCTTGAGATAATTGACGGCGGTCACGAAGTACGATATTACCTACATCACCAACACCAAGACCATCGATTAATACTTTACCAGAAGTTACTTTACCTACTACTTGACCTTTATCACGTGTAAATTCTAAAATTTGTCCAATTTCACTGATGAAAATATTTTCTTTCGGCATACCAATACTTTCAGCTAATTTAGCATGCTTTACGATATGATGATATTCACCATGTACAGGTATGAAAAATTTAGGACGAACTAAATTATGCATTAATTTTAATTCTTCTCTACTAGCATGACCCGAAACGTGAATTCCTTCATCACGTCCATAGATAACATCAGCGCCTTGTTTTAATAAATTATCTATTGTTCTTGATACTAATTTTTCATTTCCAGGAATAGGTGTAGCTGAAATAATAATTGTATCACCTGGCACAATGCCTACTTTGCGATGATTTGCTGTAGACATACGAGTGAGCGCTGACATTGGTTCACCTTGGCTACCTGTAGTGATTATTACCACTTGGTTCATTGGATAATTATTGATTTCATCAATGTCGATTAACATATCTTCAGGCATATTTAAATAACCTAATTTAATAGATATATTTACTACATTTATCATACTACGGCCTAAAATAGCTACTTTACGATTATATTTAATAGCTGTATCTACCACTTGTTGTATGCGATGTACATTTGACGAAAAAGTCGCGATAATTATGCGATTTTTAGCTTTACGGAAAGCTTTTTCAAAGGCAATACCTACTGTACGTTCACTTGGTGTATGCCCTTCGCGTTCTGCATTTGTGCTATCAGCTAATAATACTAAAACGCCTCTATTTCCTAAATCAGAAAAAGCTCTAAAATCAGTCATTTTACCATCTACGGGCGTATAATCAAATTTAAAATCTCCTGTGTGTACAATCATACCCATAGGAGTTTTAATGGATAAACCACATGCATCAGCAATACTATGATTTACACGTATAAAACCAACAGTAAAGCAACCTGCACTTATTATATCTCCATGATATACAGGATGAAGATTACTAGAATCCACTCCATTTTCTTTTAAACGACCTTCTAAAATTCCTAAAGTTAAACGTGTACCATAAACTGGTATATTAGGAATTTGACGTAAGACATAAGGTAATGCTCCGATATGGTCTTCATGACCATGTGTGAGCACAATAGCCTTTATCTTATCTTTATTTTCTAATAAATACGTAATGTCAGGAATAACTAAATCTATACCTAGCATTTCTTCCTCAGGGAACATCAACCCAGCATCAATAACGATAATATCATCACCGTAACGTACAACGGTCATATTTTTACCAATTTCGCCAAGTCCACCCAAAGGAATTATTTGCAATTTTTGAGCTTCCTTTGCCAAAAAAAAAGCACCTCCAAATTTATATTTATATATATATTTATTTTTTAGTATTCATTATTGTTGTAAATTTAAACGTAAATCCGTCCCGTACAGATGACCTTTGATAAATAATATATATACACCGAAACATTTAATACTCGAATTAATTATATAACTAAATTCATTCTTTGTAAAGAAGCCCCTGCATTATCAATGTCTTTTGGTTATAAATCATAACTACATATCAATTCGTATTTTTATTAATCTAAAAGAAATTCACTAAATACTTGATTGCCAAATTTCATGCCTTTGGAGGTTAAATAAATATACTTTTGAGTATTGATTATCAACCCATCTTTTTCTAGATTTGGCAAAATTTCACCGTATAAACTTTCTATATCTGTATTAAATTTTTGCTTAAAAATTTCTTTATCTATGCCTTTAGCCATACGCAGACTTAAAAAACAAAATTCTTCAATATGTGCTTTTTCATCTACTATTTCCTCATTGATAAACGGCAATATTTTTTGATTGCATTTTTTTATATATTCATCTATGTCAAAAGGATTTTGCACACGTTTTTGATTATAATATCCATGAGCACCTGCCCCTAATCCTAGATAAAATTTATCTTGCCAATAAGCTAAATTATGTCTACTTTCATAACCAATCTTCGCAAAATTAGATATTTCATAACGATTATAATTATATTTAGGCAATTGCTCTGTCAAATAATCATACATCATTTCACTTTCGTCTTCTGATGGCAATATCAATTTCCCTTGGTCATATAATCTGCCAAAAACGGTATTTTCTTCTATTTGTAAACCATAAATAGAAATATGTTGCATATTTTTATTTACTGCCCAAGATACAGCTTCTTTGAGCATTTCTAAAGTTTGCCCAGGTAATCCATACATTAAATCCATACTTATATTTTTAAAACCTATTTTCTGAGCCATTTCTATAGCCATTTCAGCTTCTTTAATCGTGTGAATTCGTCCTATTTTTTGCAATAAATCATCTTGTACTGCTTGTACACCAAAACTCAATCTATTAATTCCATTTTGATAAAGATACTGTAATTTTTGCTCATCTACAGTTCCTGGATTTGCTTCCAAAGTTATTTCTATATCAGAATTTAAAGTAAAATTTGCCTTTACAGCATTTAATGCTCGTATAATTAAATCTGGTGGCAAAATCGAAGGAGTTCCGCCACCAAAATAAATCGTATCAATACAAATATCAGGAAATAACGCCTGATACATGGTTATTTCCTGACAAAGTGCATTTATATACTGTTCATATAAAGTTTCATCTACTTTTTTTGCAGTTGAAGCAAAATCGCAGTAAAAACATTTTTGTTTACAAAATGGAATATGAATATATATGCCAAATCCCATTAGTCTATTTTTAAAATCGCCATGAAAGCTTCTTGTGGAACTTCTACAGAACCTACGGCTTTCATACGTTTTTTACCTTCTTTCTGTTTTTCTAATAATTTACGTTTACGTGTGATATCCCCACCATAACATTTTGCAAGTACGTCTTTACGCATAGCACGTACATTTTCACGAGCAATAATTTTATTGCCCACTGCTGCCTGAATAGGAATTTCAAACATCTGACGTGGAATTATAGTTTTTAATTTTTCCGCTAATTGACGACCACGAGCTGCTGCTTTATCTACATGAACAATAGTGGATAAAGCATCTACTGGGTCTCCATTTAACAAGATATCAAGTTTTACTAATTTAGATGTCTGATAATCTGTCATTTCATAATCAAGTGAAGCATATCCACGAGTAGCAGATTTTAATTTATCAAAATAATCATAGATAATTTCACTAAGTGGAATGTGATAAATTACCATTACACGATTTACATCAAGATAATCCATAGTTTTGAATACGCCACGTTTTTCTTGAGAAATCTCCATTACAGGTCCCACATAATCATTAGGCACGATTACAGTAGCTTTTACATAAGGTTCTTCAATATGTTCAATTTCTGTAGGAGATGGCATTGAAGCTGGGTTATCAATTTTTACCATTTCTTTATTAGTTTTATATACATGGTAAATAACGCTTGGTGCTGTAGTAATAAGCTTTAATTTATATTCACGTTCCAAACGTTCTTGGATAACGTCCATGTGTAATAAGCCTAAAAAACCGCAACGATAACCAAAGCCTAAGGCAATAGATGTTTCTGGTTCAAAAGTAAGTGCTGCATCATTTAATTGTAATTTTTCTAAAGCATCTTTTAAATTTTCATAATCAGAACTATCTACCGGATAAAGACCACAATATACCATAGGTGTTACCCCACGATAACCTGGTAAAGCTTCACTTGCAGGATTGTTTGCATCAGTAATTGTATCACCAACTCGTACATCACGTACATTTTTTAAACTACCAGCTACAAAACCTACTTCACCTGTTTCTAAAGAGCTAATATTTACTGGAGCAGGTCTAAAGCAACCAATATCTGTTACCTCAAATTCTTTACCTGTAGCCATCATTTTTAATTTCATACCAGGTTTTATAGAACCATCAATTACACGAATATGTGCAATAACACCTTTATATGCATCAAAATAAGAGTCAAAAATAAGCGCTTTTAATGGTTTTCCTGGCTCTTCTGGTGGCGCTGGAATTTTTTGTACAATTTGTTCTAAAATATCTTCGATACCAATACCAGCTTTAGCACTTGCAAGTACTGCATCAGAAGTATCAAGACCTATAATATCTTCAATTTCCTGTTTTACCATTTCAGGTTCAGCACTAGGTAAGTCAATTTTATTAATAACTGGAATAATTTCTAAATCATGTTCTAATGCTAAATATACATTAGCTAAAGTCTGTGCTTCCACACCTTGCGTAGAATCTACAACTAATAAAGCCCCTTCACAAGCAGCCAAACTACGAGATACTTCATAGTTAAAATCCACATGACCTGGTGTATCAATTAAGTTTAATTCATAGATTTCGCCATCTTTAGCTTTATAATGTAAACGTACAGTCTGTGCTTTAATTGTAATCCCACGTTCACGCTCTAAATCCATGCTATCTAAAACCTGAGATTCCATTTCACGTTCAGTGAGCGTACCTGTATATTCAATTAATCTATCAGCCAAAGTAGATTTACCATGGTCAATATGAGCAATAATCGAAAAATTTCTAATATGTTTTGCGTCCAACGTTGTTCCTCCATTAATTATTTTATTGTTATAATTATATCATTTAGTAGAAGTTTCTAGCAATAGCTATACCTATAGCCTATATAAAAGATAAATAATATTATATAAAAAAACTAGGAAGAATATACTCCCTAGTTTTTATTTTTATCTCATAAATATTTCACATCAAATAATAAATTAAAAATTACATATAAGATTGAATTGTAGAAATCAAACCATATAAAAATGCCACTAAAGCAATACCTTTATAAACTAAAGTATTTTTAATTTGATTGCGGAATAATAACAATAATACTGTTATCATAAATGGTGGGCAAATTGTTGTTAAAATTGGTACTGCTACATTTATAATAGTAGTCAAACCTAAATTACAAAGAGAAATACTAGTTAATGTATTGATAACAACCCATACAGGATATTTGATTTTTTTGTTTGTAAAATCTTCAAAGAAGCAAGCTGTGGAACCGATAAGACCTACAGCAGTAGTCAAACAAGCAAAACCTACGATTATACCTAAAATAACCATACCTATATGACCCATTAAATGATTTGTAATAGCTACAATAAGCTGTGCTTGATTGAGATTATTATTACCTAAAACCACGCTAGAAGTAGCACCTAAATAAGCTAAGCCACCATAAATCAAAGATAATAGAATACCAGCAACGATACAAACACCAATGATTGCTTTTATCTGGGATTTACGTTCTACATATCCTTTTAAACGTAAAGTGTTGAGCATTACAAGACCAAAACCAGATACAACTAAGATATCCATTGTTTGATAGCCAGCAATGATACCATCTTCAGCAACTGTTTGGGATACTGGAGCTGCGATTTCACCAATAGGACTGAGAATACCTGCGATAATCAAAATAAATGTACAAATAATGAGTATAGGTGTTAAAAATTTACCGATTATATCAACAAAACGTGTAGGGCGAATAGTAAAAGCAAATACTATACCAAAGAAAATAATAGAGAACACAAATAAGGAAATCTTATCTGTAAATGGCGCAATACTCATTTCAAAAGTAGTCGCTGCTGTTCTTGGTGGAGCAATCAATACACCTGTACATAATACAGCTGCTATATTTAAAATCATACCTGGAATTTTACCTACAACACTTTCTAAGGCTTTAATGCCACCGCCACCATAAACTATAGTAAATATTCCGATACAAGATAAAAATACGTCAATAAATATAAAACATAAGAAACCTGTTAACCACTCTGTTCCAGAGGTCATACCTAAATATGGAGGAAATATTACATTTCCTGCACCAAAAAACATTGCAAATAATGCAAAACCCGTTACAACTACATCACTAATTTTTACTTGCATAATAAAATCCTTTCTTTTAATGTATTACGATTATAGTCATATTTTTATATTATATAGGCAAAATAAAATATACACAATACAAAAAATGTAAATTTGTATATTTTTTAAAAAATATACTTTTAATCATTTTTTCATTTTATTGATTAATTTATGATAATCCTATGTAAAATAAAATAATCCTCAGCATAAATACTAAGGATTATTTTTTATCTTTTTTATTTTGTTTTTCATTTTGTTGGCAAGTAATCATTGCATTATTTTCTTTAGCTTGTCTTGCCAATTCTGATAAAGTAACACTATCTAAATAACCATTTATTACTTTATTCAAGCCTAACCAAAATGGCAATACACTACAATAATCAGCTCTATTACAATTACAATGATCTTTTTCAATACAAGCAATTGGAGCCATATCTCCTTCAGCTGCTCGCAAAATATCGCCAGCTGTGTATTGCATACTAGATTTTGCTAATAAATAACCTCCATTATTTCCTCGCACGCTTTTTACTAATTTTGCTTTTATCAATAAAGAAATTATCTGTTCCATATATTTCAAACTTATATTCTGTCTAGTTGCAATATCTTTTAACGGAATGGGATTACCTGTATTATTCACTGTTAAATCAATCATTGTTCTCAATGCATATCGACCTTTTGTTGAAACCTTCATCAAAATCACCTCATAAATATTTTACTATTATTTTAGTAGGAAATCAATTTTAAAAACTGCTATATTCTCAATTTTTTTCTATTTTTTCTCAATTATACACCTATAAAATATCAGGTATTTAATTATATAAAAAATTAACAATGTAACAATATTACTTGACTTTAATATTATAGCTAAGTATAATGATATTTGTTTATATCAAATTCAAATCCAATGATACAGAGTAGTAAATTATTTAAGGATTTTTCAGAAAGTAGGCGGTTGATGCGAGCCTATAATCATGTAATTGAACTCGCTGTGGAGGAGTGCAAAAGCACCGCTAATCCCGTTAAGATTTTAAAGAGGATAACTTTTTGTTATCAATCAGGGTGGTACCGCGATAATTCGTCCCTGGCATTTTGCCAGGGGCTTTTTTAATGTCCAAAAATAGTATAGGAGTGTTAATTTTATGGAAAAATATTGTCCTCAATCCATTGAAAAAAAATGGCAGAAAATCTGGGACGAAACAAAAGCTTACCAGATTAATATGGACCCAAACAAACCAAAATATTATGTACTTGAAATGTTCCCTTACCCATCTGGTAATTTACATATGGGACATGTTCGCAATTACTCCATCGGTGATGTTATTGCTCGTTATAAAACTATGAATGGTTTCAATGTACTTCATCCAATGGGCTTTGACGCATTCGGTATGCCTGCTGAAAACGCAGCTATCAAACATGGTGTTAGTCCTTCTGACTGGACTGAAGATAATATGGCAAATATGACTCGTCAACAAAAAGAAATGGGTCTTTCTTATGACTGGGATAGAAAAGTTGCTACTTGCCATGAAGATTATTATAAATGGACTCAATGGCTCTTTGAATTATTCTATAAAAAAGGCTTAGCTTATAAGAAAAAAGCTTCTGCTAACTGGTGTGAAACTTGCCATACTGTACTTGCTAATGAACAAGTTATTGATGGTAAATGCTGGCGCTGTGATGATACAGTAGTGAAAAAAGACCTTGAACAATGGTTCTTAAAAATCACAGATTATGCTGATGTATTATTAAAAGACCTTGATAAACTTGAAGGCTGGCCAAACCGCGTAAAAATCATGCAGGATAACTGGATTGGTCGCAGTGAAGGTGCTGAATTTAGCTTTGATGTACCTGATTACAATGAAAAAATTTCTGTTTATACAACTCGCCCTGATACTGTATTTGGTGCATCTTATGTTGTACTTGCAGCAGAACATCCACTTGTAAAAAAATTCATCAAAGGCAAAGAAAACGAACAAGAAATCTTAAAATTCATTGAAGAAGTACACAATATGAATGAAATCGAACGTACTTCTAGTGAATCTGAGAAAAAAGGTATGTTCACAGGCGTTTATGCTATAAATCCATTCAATGGTGAAAAAGTTCCTGTATGGGTAACAAACTATGTTCTCTTTGAATATGGTACTGGTGCTGTTATGGGTGTTCCTACTCATGATGAACGTGACTTTATGTTCGCTAAAAAATACAATTTACCAATGAAAATTGTTATTCAAAATAAAGAACATAATTTAACACTTGAAACTATGGAAAATGCATACGTTGAAGATGGTGAACTTGTAGAGTCCGGTCAATTCACTGGCATGAATAATCGTAAAGCTATCACAGCTATGATTGATTGGCTCGAAGAAAATAATCTCGGCAAACGTCGTGTAAATTATCGTTTACGTGATTGGCTCATCTCCCGTCAACGTTATTGGGGTGCTCCAATTCCTATTATTTATTGCCCTCATTGCGGTGAAGTTCTCGTTCCTGAAGAACAATTACCTGTAAAATTACCTAAAGATGTAAAATTTGAAACTGGTGCAACTTCTCCACTTGCTCAAGCTGAAGATTTCGTAAATTGCACATGTCCAAAATGTGGCGCATCTGCAAAACGTGAAACAGATACTATGGATACATTCATCTGCTCTTCCTGGTACTATATGCGCTATGCTGACCCACATAATGATAAAGCTCCATTTAGCAAAGATGCTATCAATTATTGGCTCCCTGTTGACCAATATATCGGTGGTATTGAACATGCTATCTTGCATTTATTATATTCCCGTTTCTTCACAAAAGTATTAAAAGATGCAGGTCTTGTAGAATTTGATGAACCATTTACAAACCTTTTAACTCAAGGTATGGTTATCAAAGATGGTTCTAAAATGAGTAAATCTAAAGGAAATGTTGTATCTCCTGAAGAAATCATCAAAAAATATGGTGCAGATACTGCTCGTCTCTTTATTTTATTTGCAGCTCCACCAGAACGTGACCTTGAATGGAGTGACCAAGGCGTTGAAGGTGCTTGGCGTTTCATTCAGCGTGTATGGAGAATTATCCTTTCCTATGCTGATAAAGTTAAAGAAAATCCAACTTTTGATGTAAAAGCACTCACTAAAGAAGAAAAAGAATTATTCCGTATTTTAAATGTTACTATTGAAAAAGTAACTGAAGATATCGGTACTCGTAGTACTTTCAACACTGCAATTAGCTCCATCATGGAACTTGTAAATGCTTTCTATGTATTCAAAGATGGCAACTTAAATGCAGGTCTTGCTCGCGAAGTAGTTATCAACTTAATTAAACTTTTAGCACCATTTGCACCACATGTTACTGAAGAACTTTGGCAACAAATCGGTCAAACAGGTAGCGTACATCATACTACATGGCCAACATTTGACCCTAAAGCTACTATTGCTGATGAAGTTGAAGTTGTTGTCCAAGTAAATGGTAAATTACGTAGCAAAATAATGGTATCTTCCTCTGCTACTCGTGAAGCACAACAAGAAATCGCTCTTGATGATGAAAAAATCAAAGGCTTAATCGAAGGTAAAACTATCGTTAAAGTAATCAGCGTTCCTAAAAAACTTGTAAATATCGTTGTTAAAGGCTAAGATTAGTCTATAAAAAATAAGCTATAGCAATTAAAATTTTACTTTGCTATAGCTTATTTTTATTTATGATTTTTCCATTTCCATTCTACGAAAGTTCCTGTATTTTTATCTATGGTAAATTCATATAAAACACCATTGACTTGTGCTCTACCTTCATATTGTAAATAGTCATCATCATGTTCTAATTTCAAATTAATATCACCTGTAGTACAATTTGGAATTTGTGCTTTTACTAATTCAATAGCACCCGCTTCATCTACTGGTTTTCCAGATAATTTGGCATAATATTTTTTATCAATCTCATAATCCATTGCCAAAATTTCTCCGCCATACATATCTA
The DNA here is from genome assembly GCF_900110235.1 of Megamonas sp. Calf98-2. NCBI lineage: Bacteria > Bacillati > Bacillota > Negativicutes > Selenomonadales > Selenomonadaceae > Megamonas > Megamonas sp. Calf98-2. The sequence goes on from NZ_FOCY01000006.1 coordinate 77,920, forward strand.
CATTATAATTATATTCTTTATTATCAGCATAAAATTCTATATCATAAATATCTTTACCAAATGCGAGCGTAAAGCCCCTAAATTTATTTATGG
>NZ_FOCY01000033.1:0-26448 GCF_900110235.1 Megamonas sp. Calf98-2
AACAGCATCATCAATGCTAAAAGCAATAAAAAAGTTAGTGAAAGTACTACCAAAAAAGGCATTAAAAACATTTACAACAGATAGAGGGAAAGAATTTGCATGTTACAAAGAAGTAGAAAAATTAAATATAAAAGTATATTTTGCAGATGCTTATGCAGCATGGCAAAGAGGTAGTAACGAAAATTCAAATGGGTTATTAAGAGAATATTATCCAAAGAAAACAGATTTAGGAAAAATATCTAATGATGATTTAATAGAAAAATTAATACTATTAAATAGTAGACCAAGAAAATGTTTAAATTGGGATAATCCATTTAATTTATTTTTAAAAGAAGTGTCGCACTTGGATTGACAATTTATCATATATAAAAATTAAGTAAATTTATTATTAATGAAAAAGGGCTTCGCTTTAATGAAAATCATTTAAAAGAGAAGCCCTTTTCTTATTTGATGATTGTTATGCGATTTTGACCATATGGATTGGCGTATTCATTGCCGATAGTGGCATTAAGATAATTTTGAATGTATTCGATAATTACATCTGTTTCGGATAGTTCTTCATTTTGAAGTATAGGGCTGTCTTTGAACATTGTCATACCGTTGCCAGCGAATTTCAAAATATAAGAAGTTCCACCAATGGTATATTTTTTATTTAAATCTAAATCTTTACCATTTATTTTTACGTCTTGAACACGATAAGCACCATCTATTTTTATGAAATTACCTTTTTCATCAGTTATTACAGATGATGGGATTTTACTATTAATCGTATAAGTAGCACCAGAGATTTGCATAAATCCACCAAATTCTTCAGGATAGCGGATAGCACCCATTTCTAAAGCGTCTAAGAGTTGTTGTCCTGTGATTTCTAGGACTACACACATATTGCCAAATGGAAACGTTGTCAAAATATCATTATAGGAAAAATCGCCCATAGGTAATTCATTGCGGATTGCTCCACCATTGCAGATTGCTACATCAGTACTTAAAACTATTCTATAAGCATCAGTTACAAAATCACCGAGATTTGTTTCGCTATTTCTGACTAAGCGTGTATTAGTATTAGGATCGTTAGTGGTGAGTTTTACTGTATTTGTTCCGATTATTTGATTGAGCAAAGGTGCATATTTATTCTTTTCTTCATTGATTAAGTCGGTAGTTTTTTGATTGGTTTTTGTTAAATCATTGATTAATTCAGTGGAGATTTTACCTTGTGGTGTGATGGTCAATTTACCGATATTTTGAAGTTTAGTGCCTGTTTGAGTGATGAGAACATTTTTTCCTTGTTTATTTTTAGTTATAAAAGTAGGAATGACTTCATGAGAATGACCATCAATGATAGCGTCAATACCTTGTGTATTTTGAGCTACAGCAAGGCTACTCCAGCGAGGTGTGATGCCATTCATACCTAGATGAGCTACTAAAAAGACATAATCTACGCCGAGTTTTTTCACTGTATCTACAGTCTTTTGGATATTAGTATATAATTTTTTGCCAGTAGCGTCTTCATTAAAGGAATAAATAAAATTTCCCTTATCGTCTTGAAAATAAGCTGGTGTAGAAGAATTGAGTGTTTCAGGCGTTGTAACACCGATTAAAGCTATTTTTTTATCATCGAATTGGAAAATTTTATAAGCTGGCAATAAATTTTTTCCTGTAATTGTATTTACTAAATTAGAACTAAAATAACCGCAAGATAATTTGTCGTTTAAAGCGAGAAATCTATCCATACCATAATCAAATTCATGGTTGCCAGGAATAGCAAAGTCATAGCCTATTTCATTCATAATATTGATGATAGCTTCGCCAGTGGATAATTTGCCGATAGGAGCACCTTGAATGGCATCACCTGCGTCGACTAAAGCAATATATGGTGTATCTTGTTGTACATCTTCTTTGTATTGAGCTAATTTAGTATATCCTAGATTATCTTCAATACCACAGTGAACATCATTGGTGTATAAGATGACGATATCTTTTTGTATAGCCCATGCAGAATTTGGTATAAAAATAAAACAAAAAGTGAGTAAGACAAAAAATAATTGACTAATTTTTAATTGATAAATTGGCATAATAAAACCTCCTTTGAATAAAAATATGTATATAGATATTATATATTAGAATGGTATTTTTAGATAATAATTTAAATAAATTAGTAAAATAGTAATAATTTTTAGTAGTTGGAAATAGGAAAAATTTTTAGTAAAATAAATTTTTATGAAGAAGATTGAATATATTATGAAGATAAAATGAGGTGAGAATATGCGTTTTAAAACATCATTAAGAGCTGGACAATTTTTGACAAATAATGAATTAATGAAAGAATTTAGTGTGGCAAATTCTGGCGGAATGAGAAAGAGTAATAAAAATAATGTTTTAGTCATTATTTCAGATCATACAAAAGGTTTATATGATGATAAATATTATGGCAATGAACTGCACTATACAGGTATGGGATTAGAAGGTGATCAAGAGTTAAATTATCGTCAAAATAAAACATTGGCAGAGTCTAATAAAAACGGAGTAGATGTTCATTTATTTGAAGTATTTAAGGCAAAAGAATATATATATCGTGGTATGGTAAAACTTTGTAAAGAACCTTATCAAGAGATACAATTAGATAAAAATAATAATGAGCGAACTGTATGGATATTTCCTTTAATTATTATTGATAGTGAAGATATAATAGATAGTAGCGTATATGATATTTGTTATGAAAATAAAATAAAAGAAATAAAAAAATGTCTAGAAAAAATTTAGAGAGACTTGTAAAAGAAAAAAATAATGTTAAAACATCATATAGAACAATAAAAACGACTACATATATTAGAGATCCATATATAGCAGAATATGCGAAATTAAGAGCAGATGGGTTTTGTCAATTATGTGGAGAAAAAGCACCTTTTTATACAAAAAATAATAAACCATATTTAGAAGCTCATCATTTGAAATGGTTATCAAAAGGTGGAACAGATACGATAGATAATGTAGTAGCATTATGTCCTAATTGTCATAGAAAAATGCACGAATTAAATGATAAAGATGATATTAAAAAATTGAAAATGGTGTTAGATGAATATGATAAAATAATAGATTATTAAAATAAAAGGTGGATAGTTATGATTTTTTTATGGACTTTTTTTGAGATTGCAGGAACAATTGCTTTTGCTATTTCAGGTGCATTGGTAGGGGTATCAAGAAAAATGGATATTTTTGGTATGTTAGTGTTAGCATTGAGTACTGCTATTGGTGGCGGTATTATTCGTGATGTTTTGGTGGGAAATATTCCGCCCAATTCGTTTAAGACATCAATATATATATTATTGACAGTAATTACTACATTAATAATCTTTTTGATTTATCGCAAACAGATTTTACGATATGTATCGAGAAGAAAACTTCGTAAAATGTATTTATTAGCAGATGCTTTAGGATTGGCTTCATTTACTGTTACAGGAACTACTATAGGTTTTAACGCTTATCCAGAATATCCAATATTTGCTATTACTTTGGGATTGATAACGGCTGTAGGTGGCGGTATTATTCGTGATGTATTAGCGCAAAGAATACCTTCAGTATTACAAGAAGAAATATATGCATTGCCGTCTATAATTGGAGGAATAGTATTTTATCTTATAGCAATTATAGGCGATGATTATTGGTATTTAGCATCACCTATATCCTTTTTTGTAGTATTTTTCTTGCGTATGATAGGTATTTACTATCATTTGAGTTTGCCGAAAGTGCGTTAATAATTAAAAAATAGGAGTAAAGGAAGAGTATGACTTTACAACAATTAAAATACATTATAGAAATTGTAAATTGTGGTTCAATGAATTTAGCAGCTCAAAAATTATTTGTTTCTCAACCTAGTTTATCAAATGCTGTTAAAGAATTAGAGAAAGAGTTGGAAATTGAGATTTTCATTCGCACTAATAAAGGTGTAACTTTATCTTCTAGTGGACAGGAATTTTTAGGTTATGCAAGACAGATTATTGAGCAAACTGAATTATTGGAACAGCGTTATCATAAAGATAAGCCAGCACGAAGATTATTAGCTGTATCTACGCAACATTATGCTTTTTCTGTGAATGCTTTTGTAAATTTAATTAAAGAATATGCTCAAGATGAATATGATTTTACGTTGAGAGAAACGAAAACACATGAAATCATTGATGATGTAAAAAATATGCGTAGTGAGATTGGTGTATTGTATTTGAGTAAATTTAATGAACAAGTAATACGTAAAATACTCCAGGAAAATGATTTATGTTTTAAAGAATTATTTACGGCTAATCCTCATGTATTTTTATCAGCAAAGCATCCATTGGCCAATAAAGATATTGTAACTTTTGCAGATTTAGAACCATATCCATGTCTTTCTTTTGAGCAGGGAATTTATAATTCTTTTTATTTTGCCGAAGAGATACATTCAACAATATCTCATCGTAAAAATATTTATGTTAGTGATAGAGCGACTTTATTTAACTTAGCTATAGGCTTAAATGGCTATACGATATCTACAGGTGTATTGAGTGAAGATTTAAATGGTACAAATATAATTGCCATTCCACTTGATAGTGATGAAAAAATCTGTGTGGGCTATATTTATAATAAATACAATCATTTAAGTAAATTGGCTCAAAGCTATATAAAAAAATTAGAACATTATATAGCTTTAAGTGCAAAGTTGTAAGACTTTTATTAAACTGCAATAAAAATATTGTAAAATTTATTTAAGAAAATACTTGACTTTAGAAGTCATTTACTTTAAAATATCTTCGTGTGACGTTCGATGACGGCTTCCACTAGCCCCGGAACCGTGCAAAGGACATCTATTGAGAAAAAAGATTCAATATTAAATAGTTGAAAATTGTACAGGGAGGGATATACAAGTGAAAACAACATTCATGGCAAACGCTGCTAACGTTGAACGTAAATGGTACGTAGTTGATGCAGAAGGCCAGACAGTAGGTAGATTAGCTGCTGAAGTTGCAAAAGTACTTCGCGGTAAACATAAACCAACATTCACACCACATGTTGACACTGGTGATTTTGTCATCGTAGTTAATGCTGATAAAGTGGTATTCAGCGGTAAAAAATTAACTGATAAAACTTATTTCCGTCATTCTGGATATCCAGGAGGCACAACTTTTACAACTCCTCAGAAAATGCTCGCAACACAGCCTGAGAAAGTTGTAGAAATGGCTGTTCGTGGTATGCTTCCTAAAAATAAATTAGGTGCACAGATGTACAGAAAACTTAATGTTTATGCTGGCCCAGAACATCCACATGCTGCTCAGAAACCAGAAGTTTTGGAATTAAATATTAGATAATACTTGGAAGGAGGAACAATATAATGGCAGTATCCTACTACGGCACAGGCCGCAGAAAGACTTCAGTTGCTAGAGTTCGTCTGGTTCCAGGTGAAGGCAACGTTGTAATCAATGGCCGTCATATTGATGAATATTTCGGCATTAAAACTTTAGATTTAATCGTTAAACAGCCTCTTAACTTAACTGAAACAGCTGATAAATATGATGTTATCGCTAACGTTCAGGGTGGTGGCCCTTCCGGTCAGGCTGGTGCTATTCGTCACGGTATTTCCCGTGCTTTATTAGAACTCGATGCTGAACTTCGTCCTGCTCTTAAAAAAGCTGGATTCTTAACACGTGACCCACGTGAAAAAGAACGTCGTAAATACGGTCTCAAAAAAGCTCGTAAAGCATCCCAGTTCTCCAAACGTTAATCACATACGATTATCAAAGAGAATACAAAGCTCACAATCTTTCTGGTTGTGGGCTTTTTCTTTTATTTTTTATATGTTAAGATATAAATGCTAATTTTGCAGTTTAATATAATATAAAGGGGGTGTAATTAATGGAACAAAATAAGGATAGACTTAGCATTGATGTTGCCAAGCTTTATTATAAATCAGATTATAGCCAACAACAGATAGCCAATAAATTAAATCTATCAAGACCTACAGTATCAAGATTGTTGCAATATGCAAAAGAAAAAGGTTTTGTGCAGATAAATATAGCTGACCCTATAGAAGATAACAGCTCCTTAGAAGAAGCCTTATGTGAAAAGTATAATTTAGATGTGGTAAAGATTGCTTATGCGCCTTTAAATACGACAAATGAAATTAAAAAATCCATAAGTATGAAAGCAGCCGATTATTTATATGAAATAGTTAAAGATGGCGATATTATTGGTGTAAGTTGGGGAACTACTATCTATAATATGGCTTTAAATTTAAAACATAAAGCATTAAAAGGCGTGCAGATTGTACAATTAAAGGGTGGGATAAGTCATTCACAAAGCAATACATACGCTTACGAAGTAGTAGAATTATTTTCAGAAGCGTTTTCTACAGTAGGACGATACTTACCGCTTCCAGTAATGTTTGATACTGCACAGATAAAAGAATTAATTGAAAAAGATAAACATATTAAAAAGATTTTAGATTTGGGACGACAGGCTAATATTGCTGTTTTTACAGTAGGTACTGTAAAAAATGACGCTTTATTATTTAGATTGGGTTATATTGATAAAAAAGATAGAGATATTATACAAAATAGAGCAGTGGGTGATATCTGTTCAAGATTTATTGATGCTCAGGGTAATATTTGTGATAAAGAATTAGATGAACGTACAGTAGGAATAAAACTAGAGGATTTGAAAGAAAAGGAAAAACGTGTTTTAGTAGCCGGAAGTAAACGTAAAATTTCAGCAATAAAAGCAACTTTAGTTGGTGAAATTGCTAATATTTTAATTACAGATCAATATACAGCACAAGAATTATTAAAATAGAAAACTAATAAAAAACTCACATTAATTAAAATAAAATTAATGTGAGTTTTTTTTATTAGTTTACATATGTTGAAATTATGTAAAAAAAATAATGAAAAATTTTTCTAAATCTATTTACTTTTGTTCATAAAAATGTTATCATAATTTCAGAAAGAAGAGCTAGCTAGTATTTAGGAGGAAAAATTATGGATTATGCAAAAATGATAGATCATACATTATTAAAAACAGATGCTCAAAAGAAAGATTTGGATAAATTACTTTTAGAAGCTAAAAAATATAATTTTATGTCTGTATGTGTAAGTCCTATTTGGGTAAAATATGCAGCTGAGCAGTTAAAAGATACAAATGTAAAAGTTTGTACAGTTATTGGTTTTCCACAAGGTGCTACACCAACAGAGGTAAAAGTATTTGAAACTAAAAATGCTATCGAAAATGGTGCAACTGAAGTAGATATGGTTATTCCTGTGGGAGTGTTAAAAGATAAAGATTATATTGCTGTAGAAAATGACATAAGAGCTGTAGTAGAGGCTGCAAAATCAAAAGCTTTAACAAAAGTTATTATTGAAACATGTTTGTTAACTGATGAAGAAAAAATTATGGCTTGTAAATTATCTAAATCAGCAGGTGCTGATTTTGTAAAAACATCAACAGGTTTTTCTACAGATGGTGCTACTGTTAAAGATATTAGATTAATGAGAGAAACTGTAGGTGAACAAATGGGCGTAAAGGCTTCTGGTGGAGTTCGTTCTAGAGAAGATGCTGATGCAATGATAAAGGCAGGAGCTACTCGTATTGGAACAAGTAATGGTGTAAAAATTGTGGAAGGATAATAAAGTATTTATGAGGTTATTTTTCTCTTGATAACCTCATAAAATAAATAATGAGGTGAATATTATGAATAATGAGAATAATAAGTTGATTCAATATGACGATGGGTATTTAAACAGAACACCAATTTTTCAATTTATTTTGTTATCATGTTTATTTCCATTATGGGGTGCTGCTGCAAGTTTAAACGATATATTAATTACACAATTCAAATCAGTATTTACGTTAAGTGATTTCGCTAGTGCATTAGTACAAAGTGCTTTTTATGGTGGATATTTTTTAATTTCTATACCAGCCTCAATAGTTATTAGAAAAACAAGTTATAAGACAGCAATTTTATGTGGACTTTTATTTTATATTGTAGGATGTAGTTTATTTTTCCCAGCATCACATATGGCTACATATACTATGTTTTTATTTGCAGTATTTTCAATAGCAATAGGATTGGGTTTCTTAGAAACAGCTTCTAATACTTATAGTACTATGTTAGGACCACGTGATAAATCAACATTACGTTTAAATATTAGCCAAACATTTTATCCTATAGGAGCGGCATCAGGTATTTTATTAGGAAAATATTTAGTATTCCAAGATGGAGATAGTTTATCAGCTCAAATGGCTTCAATGACACCAGAACAGATTCATATTTTTCGTTTAGAAATGTTACAACACACATTAGAGCCATATCGTGTAATGATTTTCGTTTTAATAGCTGTATTTATCTTATTTTTATTAACTAAATATCCAAAATGTAAAGTAAAAACTGTAGATACTTCTAAGAAAAATAGAACAGGAATTTATGAAACATTAAAATATTTATCAAAAAATGGTAAATTTAAAAAAGGAATTTTAGCTGAATTTCTTTATGTAGGTATGCAAGTAGCTATTTGGTCATTTACAATTAGATTAGCATTAACTTTAGATCATAGCATAAATGAACGTATGGCAGCTGATTTTATGGTAATGAGTTTTGCTTGTTTCTTTATTGGTAAATTTGTAGCTAACTTCCTAATGACAAAATTTTCAGTAAATAAAGTATTAGTTGTATATTCAGTAATTGGTTGTATGTTAATTTTATATATTTCTTTTGTACCAAGTTTTACTGCTGTATATGCTGCAGTTGCAATGAGTATTTTAATGGGACCTTGTTGGGCTACTATTTATGCTGAAACTTTAAAATCTGTAGAAGAAAAATATACAGAAACTGCTGGAGCGATATTGGTAATGGCAATTATTGGTGCAGCTTGTGTGCCAGCAATTCAAGGTTTAGTGTCAGATATGTTAGGTTCAATGCAGTTATCATTTATTGTAAACTTTTTCTGTTTTGCTTATGTAGGAGGATATTTTTATAAAAAAATGAAGAGTGAATAAAGATTATTAAAGGAGTGACATAAGGTATTATGAAAACTATAATTTTTTTAAATAAAGAATGGTTTACAAGTGAAGATAAAGTAATTTTAAGTAATGAATATTTTAATATTAAAATATTTAAATATCCTTCTGGAATAGAGGGTTTAACATTAGAAAATAAAAAAGGTTATATTACATTATTACCATATATGGGACAAATTATTTGGGATGCAAAGTTTAATGGCATAGATTTAACTATGAAGAATATGTTTAATCAACCTAAAAAAGCAAAATGTATAGTAGATACTTATGGTTGTTTTGCTTTTCATTCAGGATTATTATCAAATGGTTGTCCTTCTCCAGAAGATACACATCCTATGCATGGAGAATTTTCTTGTGCAGATATGGATAAAGTTTGGATTGAAATAAATAATAATGAAGTTACTATAGTTAGTGAATATGAATATTGTCAAGGTTTTGGGTATCATTATATTGCTCAACCAAGTGTTACATTAAAAGCAGACGAAACATGTTTTAATATAAATATGAAAGTAAAGAATCTTACAAGTATAGAAATGCCACTGCAATATATGTGTCACATGAATTATGCTTATGTAGAAAATGGAGAAATTTCATCTAATATTCCGGATAGTGCTTTTAAATTACGTGAAACAATTCCAGCTCATGTAAAGCCAACTAAAAAATGGATTGAATATAATAATAGAATAAAAGAAATGCAAAAGAATAATAAAACTTTAACAAAATTAGAACAAGCAGATATGTATGATCCTGAAATAGTTTTTATGGCAGATGATATATATAAATATGGAGAAAAAGCTGTTTTTGAAATTGATTCTCCAAAAGGATATGGTTTTAAAACAGAATTTTCTACAAAAGATTTTACTAGTGCAACTAGATGGATTTTATATAATGGAGATCAACAAGTATCAGCATTTGTTTTACCGGCAACTTGTAGACCAGAAGGTTTTTTAGCTGCAAAGAAAGCTAATACATTAGTAATGGTACAACCAAATGAAGAAAAAGAATTTTCAGTATTAACAGGTTTAAAATAAATATTATTTTTATATAATATGAGGTGAGAATTTTGAAAATAGCAGTAATTGGTTCAAATATGGTAGATTTAATATCTTATATAAATAAAATGCCAGTAGCAGGAGAAACTGTAGAAGCACCAAATTTTTCTATAGGATGTGGAGGTAAAGGAGCAAATCAAGCGGTAGCAGCAGCTAAATATGGTGCTGATGTGTTGATGATGACTAAAGTTGGTGATGATATTTTTGCGGATAATACTATTAAAAATTTTGATAAATTAGGAATAGATACTAAATATGTAGAAAAAGTAAAAGGTTTGTCAAGTGGAGTAGCTCCTATTTTTGTTGATGAATCAGGACAAAATAGAATTATTATTGTAAAAGGGGCAAATAAGTATTTATTACCATCTGATATTGATAGAGCAAGTGAAGAATTAAAAAAATGTAGTTTAATTATTTTACAATTAGAAATAAATTTAGAAACTGTATATTATGCAATTAATTTTGGTAAAAAATATAATATACCTGTTCTATTAAATCCAGCTCCAGCAACTAAAGATTTAGATATTGAAGAAGCTTGTAAGTGTGAATTTTTTGTACCAAATGAAACTGAATTAGCTATATTAACTGATATGCCAGTAAATACTGATGATGAAATAAAAAATGCAGCAGAATATTTAGTTAATAAAGGATTAAAAAATGTAATAGTAACAATGGGATCTCGTGGTGCTATGTGGGTTACAAAAGAAAATTGTCAGTATTTAAAATCTTTTAAGGTTAATGCTGTAGATACATCAGGCGCAGGTGATGCTTTTATTGGATGTTTTGCTAGTTGTTATGTAAAAAATAATGATGTAATGCTTTCTATGAAAGAAGCTAGTGCTTTTGCTGCATTAAGTGTAACAAAAAAAGGTACACAAATATCATATCCAACAAAAGATCAAGTAAAAGAGTTTTTGTCTAAATATAATAAAGAATAATATAGTTATTTATAAATTTTAAAAATTATGATATAATATAAAATAAAAGTATGCAATTTATTCAAAGAGTAAATTGCATACTTTTGTTTTGGGTAAAAATAATACCTACATAGTATTATCTAAAAATAAAAAAGGGGTTGATTTTCATTTTTAGCTTTTGGTTAGAATTAGCAGTTATTGTTATCTGTTTAGCTATCGGTGGACGCTTTAGTGGTATTGGTCTTGGTGTAGCAGGTGGTTTTGGTCTTGCTATTTTGACTTTAGGTTTTGGTCTTCCAGTAGGAGAAATGCCAACAAGCGTAGTATTCATCATTATGACTGTTATTACATGTGTATCTTTATTACAAGGTGCAGGCGGTCTTGATTATATGATATCCATGGCTGAAAAAATTCTTCGTAAAAAACCTAGTGCTATTACTTTTTTAGGCCCATTAGTATCATATATTTTCACAGTTATTTGTGGTACTTCTTATGTAGCATTTTCTGTATATCCAGTTATTGCAGAAATTGCGATTAATGCAAAAGTTCGTCCAGAACGTGCTATGTCTATGTCAGTTATTGCATCTAATATGGCAGTTTGTGCTAGTCCTACAAGTGCGATTGCTGCGGCTATGATTGCAATTACAGCACCAATCGGTGTTACTCCACTTAGTTTACTTGCAGTTACAGTGCCTGCATGTTTGATTGGGGTATTAGTAGGTTGTTTATTCGTGTACAAACGTGGAGCAGAACTTGCTGATGATCCAGAATTTAAACGTCGTGTAGCTACAGGTCAATTCCAAGAAGATTATGTTTTGGAAAGAGATACACAAAATGCTACTACATCCGCAAAAGTATCTGTAGTTATTTTCTTATTAGCTATTGCTATCATTGTGGGAATGACTTCTCATCCTGATTTATTGCCAAATATTGGTCCAGGTGGAAAACCTATTTCTGTACCAACTTTATTACAAATTATGATGCTTGCTACTGGTGCTATCATTATGGTAGTTTGTCGTGTACCTAGAGATAAATTAGACTCTGGTTCTGTATTTAAATCTGGTCTTATTGGAGCAGTGGGTATTTTAGGTATTTCTTGGATGACTGATACATTTTTTGCTACACATTTAAAATTTATCACAGATGTATTTGCTCAAACATTGATACAATATCCTATGCTTTTTGGTGCAATGTTATTTGTTACTTCTATGGTATTATACAGTCCAGCAGCAACAGCTGTAGCATTGATGCCAATTGGTGTATCCTTAGGATTGCCAGCAGAAATATTAATTGGTCTTATTCCAGCAACTTGTGCAGTATTCATCATACCAGGTGGTGCTCAAATTAGTTGTGTTGCTTTTGACCGTACAGGTACAACTAAAATTGGTCGTTTCGGCTTTAACCATAGTTATTTAATCCCAGGATTAGTATCTATGGCAGCTTCTACAGTATTATCCTTAGCGATAGCATATATTATATTTTAATATTAAGACCTCACATTTTTATTTATGTGGGGTATTTGTTTTAATTTAATGTAGAATAAAAATTTTTAGAAAATATTGACTTACTGAAATATACATGTTATTATATGAATGTAAATTTTGGTTTGAGTTTTAGTAAAACGTTTTATTTAAATATATATCATATTTTTAGATATATATTTTATTTTATAATTTTTAGTAAAACGTTTTATTAAAAGTGATTAGGCATAATAAAGAATAAAAATGGCTAGGAGGAAGATTTATAATTTATTTTTTAGGTTAAGTTTTTTTAGATTTATGATTAATTTGAAGGAGAGTTAAAAATGACAGAAAGCAGTAAATTAATTCAGTATGATGATGGTTATTTGAATAAGACCCCAATATTTCAATTTGTGTTATTATCTTGTTTATTTGCACTTTGGGGTGCGGCAGCTAGTTTAAATGATATTTTGATTACGCAATTTAAATCAGTTTTTACTTTGAGCGATTTTGCTAGTGCTTTAGTACAAAGTGCTTTTTATGGTGGGTATTTCTTAATTTCCATACCAGCATCTGTAGTTATTCGTAAAACTACATATAAATTAGCAATTATGATTGGTTTAATTTTCTATATCGGTGGTTGTAGTTTATTTTTCCCAGCTTCTATGATGGCAACTTACACTATGTTTTTAGTAGCTATTTTCTCCATTGCTATTGGTCTTGGTTTCTTGGAAACAGCTTCTAACACTTATAGTACTATGCTTGGCCCTCGTAAATATGCAACACTTCGCTTAAATATTAGCCAAACATTCCAGCCAATTGGTTCAGCATCTGGTATTTTACTTGGTAAATATTTAGTTTTCCAAGAAGGTGAAAGTTTAGCAAGTCAGATGGCTCAAATGACTCCAGATCAAATTCATTTATTCAGATTACAGATGTTACAACATACTTTAGAGCCTTATAAAATTATGATTTGTATTTTAGTAGCTATTTTTATTTTATTCTTAATTACTAAATATCCAAAATGTAAAGTAAAAGAAGTAGCAAATAATCAGAATACGCCAAAAGTAACTTTAGGCGAAACTTTAAAATATCTTTCTGGTAATAGCTTATTCAAAAAAGGTATTATAGCTCAATTCTTATATGTAGGTATGCAAGTTGCAGTTTGGTCATTTACTATTCGTTTAGCTTTAGATTTAATGCCTCATATTAATGAACGTATGGCAGCAGATTTCATGGTAATTAGCTTTGTTTGTTTCTTCGTTGGTAAATTTATTGCTAATTTCTTGATGACTAAGTTCTCTGTAAATAAAGTTTTATTAGCTTATTCTATTATTGGTTGTATTTTAATTTTATATGTAGCATTTATTCCAAATTTAACAGCTATTTATGCAGCAGTAGCTATCAGTATTTTACTTGGACCTTGCTGGGCAACTATTTATGCTGAAACATTGAAATCTGTAGAGAAAAAATATACAGAAACTGCAGGTGCAATAATTGTAATGTCTATCATCGGTGGTGCTTTCATGCCAGCTGTACAAGGTTTTGTATCCGACATGGTAGGTTCTATGCAATTTTCCTTTATTGTTAATTTCTTCTGCTTTGCTTATATAGGTTGGTATTTCTATTACAAAATGAAACTTGAAAATAAAGAGGGTTAATTTATGAATACAAAAATATATTTACAGCGTGGTTTCTTTGCTGAAAATGCAAAAACTATCATGGAAAATGATGAATTTAAAGTAAATTTATTTAAATACAGTTCAGACGTAGAAGCAATAGAAGTAACAAATTCTCGTGGTAAAATAATTGTTCTTCCTTATATGGGACAGATGATTTGGCGAGTTGAATTTGATGGTATTGATTTAACCATGAAAAATATGTTTTCCAGACCAAGAAAAGTGAATAATATTTTAGATACTTATGGTTGTTTTGCTTTTCATTCAGGTCTTTTAGCTAATGGTTGTCCATCAAGTGAAGATACACATCCAATGCATGGTGAATTTTGTTGTGCTGATTTAGATGCTACATGGATTGAATTTAGTGAAGATGAAGTTATTATTGGCGGTGAATATGAATATTGCCAAGGTTTTGGTTTTAAATATTTAGCTAGACCCAGTGTAAGTTTGAAAGCAAATGCTACAAATATAAAAATCAGTATGCAAGTAAAAAATCTTACAAGCGTAGAAATGCCACTACAATATATGTGTCATATAAACCACCATTATGTGGATAAAGGTGAATTCAAAGCTAATATACCAGATGAAGCTTTTAAATTGCGCGAAAGTATTCCTAGTCATATAAAACCTACAAAAGAATGGTTTGACTATACTGATGAAATAAAAAAAGCACAAGTTGAAGGAAAAACTTTGACTAAATTAGAAAATCCTGATTTATATAACACAGAAGTAGTATTTTTAGCTGATAGACTTGATAAATATACAGACGAAGCTATAGTAGAAATTAATTCTCCAGAAGGTTATGGTTTTAAAACACAATTTTCAACTAAAGATTTTAAATATGGTACACGTTGGATTATGTACACACCAGAACAGCAAGTATCTTCTTGTATCATTCCAGGAACATGTAGACCAGAAGGATTTTTAGCAGCAAAAAAAGCTGGCAGTCTACTTATGTTACAACCTGATGAAGAAAAAACATTTAGCGTAATTACTGGTTTAAAATAATAAGTAATAATAATATATTTTGTTTAGAGATATTAATAGTTAATTTAATTATTAATATCTCTTTTTTTATTTTATAAAAGATAATGATAATTATTATTGACTAATAGAAAATAAAATGATATTATATTAACATAAAATAATAATTATTATCAATTAGAAAATATTATTTAAATGGAGGATAGTTAGATGTCATTAATTAATAAAGAAATCGTTGATTTTAAAGTTCAGGCTTTTGTTGATGGTGAGTTTCGCGAAATAACAAAGGCTGATGTTTTAGGAAAATGGTCAGTATTTTTCTTTTATCCTGCTGATTTTACTTTTGTTTGTCCGACTGAACTTGAAGATTTAGCTGATAAATATGCTGATTTTAAAAATATAGATTGTGAAATTTACAGTGTATCTTGCGACACTCATTTTGTGCATAAAGCATGGCATGATGCATCTGATACTATCAAGAAAATTAAATATCCAATGCTTGCAGATCCAACAGGATTATTAGCACGAGCTTTTGATGTGATGATTGAAGATGATGGTATTGCAGAAAGAGGTAGCTTTATCGTAAATCCAGAAGGTAAAATTGTAGCTTATGAAGTAATCATGGGAAGCGTTGGCAGAAATGCTGATGAATTGCTTCGCCGTGTAGAAGCTGCTCAATTCGTAGCTAAACATGGTGGCGAAGTTTGTCCTGCAAGATGGAAACCAGGTGCTAAAACATTAAAACCTAGTATTGAATTAGTTGGAAATATTTAATAAAAAAGACTGCTATTGGGATATATGCCCATAGCAGTCTTTTTTTAGGGGTTATTTATTCAGTGATAACTGTATGAATTAATGTTGGAGCTGTAGCTGTATCTGCGATAAAGATATTGTCGTATAATTTTTGTTTTACGTCTTCAACATTTTCACGATTGCTGTAGATAGTGAGAATAGATTCGCCTTCTTCTACTTTATCGCCAACTTTTTTATGAAGTACAAGACCAACTGCTAAATCGATTACATCTTCTTTTGTAGCACGTCCTGCACCTAAAATCATGGAAGCAACACCGATTTCATCAGCCACCATTCTGGAAATATAGCCAGATTGTTTTGCTGGTAATTCAATTTTATATTTTGCCTGTGGTAATTTTGTTAAATCATCAACGATAGAAGCATCTCCACCTTGATTTGCTAAGAATTCTTTGAATTTAGCTAAAGCTTTTCCACTGTGAATTGCATCTAAAAGCATTTCTTTTGCTTCTTCGCTAGTTTTTGCTTTACCTGCAAGGATTACCATTTGGCTACCTAAAGTTAAAACAAGTTCAGTTAAATCTTTTGGACCTTTGCCTTGAAGTGTTTCGATAGCTTCTTTTACTTCTAAAGCATTACCAATAGCAAAGCCTAAAGGCTGAGACATGTCAGAGATGATAGCAATTGTTTTTCTGCCTACATGATTACCGATGCGTACCATAGCGTGAGCGAGTTTTTCTGCATCTTCTTGAGTTTTCATGAAAGCGCCATCGCCAGTTTTTACGTCTAAAACGATTGCGTCAGCACCAGCTGCGATTTTTTTACTCATGATAGAGCTTGCGATAAGAGGAATAGAATTTACTGTACCAGTTACATCGCGGAGTGCATATAATTTTTTATCTGCTGGAGTTAAGTTACCGCTTTGTCCAATAACTGCAACTTTATCTCTATTTACTAAATCAATGAATTGTTCACGAGTGAGTTCTACATGGAAGCCTGCGATAGATTCTAATTTATCGATTGTACCACCAGTATGACCTAATCCACGTCCGGACATTTTAGCTACAGGAACACCAAGGGAAGCAACAAGTGGAGCTAATACGAGTGTAGTAGTATCACCTACACCACCAGTGGAATGTTTGTCTACTTTTACTCCATCAATAGCAGAAAGGTCGATAGTATCTCCAGATTCTACCATTGCACGAGTTAAATCAGCGCGTTCACGGTCATTCATATCTTGGAAATAAATAGCCATAGCTAAAGCACTTGCTTGATAATCAGGAATTTCACCTTTTGTATATCCTTCAATGAAGAAATTAATTTCAGCAGTTGTTAATTCTTGTCCATCACGTTTTTTTTCAATAATATCTACCATACGCATAAATAAGCACCGTTCCTTTTCTCAAATTATTGTAAGTCGTTTAAAAATGATTGCCCATGTTGTGGCATTTCAATAGAGAAGTTATCCGCAATAGTAGCACCTAAGTCAGCAAATGTTTTTCTGATAGGAAGGCTACCATAATTTTTTAATTGTTTACTATAGATTAATAATGGCACATATTCGCGAGTGTGGTCAGTGCCTTTATATGTTGGGTCATTGCCATGGTCAGCAGTGATTAAGAGTAAATCTTCATCATGCATTTTTGCAAAAACTTCGTTTAATCTAGCATCAAATTCTTCAAGAGCATCACCATAACCAATAGGGTCGCGACGATGACCGAATTTAGCATCGAAATCTACAAGATTTGTGAAGCTGAGACCTGTGAAGTCTTCATCTAAAATATTTATAAATTTATCCATACCGTCCATATTGGAAACTGTGCGGATTGCTTTTGTAACGCCTTCACCATCAAAGATATCACTTATTTTGCCGATAGCTATAGAAGCTAAGTTTGCTTCTTGAAGGCTATTCATTACAGTTTTGCCAAAAGGTTTTAGGGCATAATCATGTCTATTAGATGTACGAGTGAAATCTTCTTTGCAAGTACCAACATAAGGACGAGCGATAATTCTGCCTAATTGGTATTTGCCTTCGCGAGTGATATCTCTACAGAATTGACAAATGCGATAGAGTTCTTCAAGCGGTATGATTTCTTCATGAGCTGCAATTTGAAGTACAGAGTCAGCTGAAGTATAAACGATTAAATCACCAGTTTTTAATTGATGTTCTCCGTATTGTTTGATGATTTCTGTACCGCTTGCAGGGCAGTTACCAACGATTTTTCTACCGGAGAATTTTTCAATTTGAGCAATTAAATCATTAGGAAAACCATCAGGGAAGACTTGGAAAGGTTTATCAATATAAAGTCCCATCATTTCCCAATGACCTGTCATTGTATCTTTACCGCAAGAAGCTTCTTGCATTTTTGTATAATATCCAAGAGATGGATGAACAGTATTTACGCCTTTGAGTTTATATATATTAGAAAGACCTAATCTTTCAAGATTTGGTACGTTTAAACCATTTTTAGCTGTGGAAATATGCAAAAGTGTATTTGCACCAATATCGTCAAATTTATCAGCATCAGGAGTTTCGCCAATGCCAACGGAGTCCATAACTATAACATGAATGCGTTTAAATTTTTTAATGTTGTTCATAGTATCACCTAACTTTAAATTATTAAGCCTACAATTGTAGCATTTAAAATGCTAACTAATGTTGCACCATATAACAATCTAAGTCCGAAATAAGCTACTACATTACCTTTTTCTTCATTGAGGGCTTTAACTGCACCTGCAATAATACCAATAGAGGAGAAATTAGCAAAGGATACTAAGAAGATGGATACAATAGCTACGCTTTTTGCAGAGAGAATAACTGTACCACTGGAAAGTTGCATCATAGCTACAAATTCATTAGCAACTATTTTAGTAGCCATTAAGCTAGCAGCATCCACACATTCTGCCATTGGAATTCCCATGAAAAAGGCAAATGGTGAGAATAAATAACCTAGGATTTCTTGGAAAGAAATACCAATAATTCCTAAAAATACATTGTTGATTAATGTGATAATGCCAACGAAACCGATTAGCATAGCACATACAATAACGCCGACTTTAAAACCGTCTAAGATATATTCACCGAGCATTTCAAAGAAAGATTGTCTTTTAGTTTCTGCTACTACTAGAATATCATCTTCAGGTTTAACTGCATAGGGATTTATAATGGAAGCGATTATAAATCCACCAAAGAGATTTAAAACGAGAGCTGTAACTACATATTTTGGTTCAATCATTACCATATATGCTCCAACGATGGACATAGAAACTGTGGACATTGCAGAAGCACATAAAGTATATAAACGATTAGGTGGCAAAGGTCCGAGTAATTTTTTTACGGAGATAAATACTTCTGATTGACCTAAAATAGCGGAAGCCACTGCATTATAGGATTCAAGTTTGCCCATGCCATTTACTTTGCTTAAAGCAAGACCGATATATTTGATGATAAATGGCAATATATGCCAATGTTGCAAGATACCGATTAAAGCAGAGATAAATGTGATAGGCATTAAAACACTCATAAAGAAGATAGGATCATCAGGATTAGCCAATCTACCAAAAACGAAATTTATACCTTCTCTAGCACAATTTAAAAGTGCTGTAAATCCGTTAGCAATTGTACTGATTAAGACATTACCAGCAGATGTATTCAAAAGTAAAAATCCTAGAACGAATTGGAGAATAAGCATGGTAAGGATTGGTCTATATTTTATTTTTTTGCGGTCGTTGCTGACAATAAATGCCATACCAAAAACTAAGGTAAGTCCAGCTACACCAATAATATATTGCATGATGATATCCTCCGTGTTTTTATTTTAGAAGTTTAACGCCAGCACTAGCACCGATACGAGTAGCACCAGCTTCTACCATAGCAAGAGCTTCTTCATGAGTATGAACACCACCAGAAGCTTTTACACCCATTTCAGCTCCTACTGTTTTACGCATGAGAGCGATGTCATGAACAGTTGCACCACCAGTGGAAAAACCAGTAGAAGTTTTTACAAAATCAGCACCTGCTTTTTGGGAAAGTTCGCAAGCTTTAATTTTTTCTTCATCAGTTAATAAGCAAGTTTCGATGATTACTTTTACGATAGCTTTATCTTTAGCAGCTTCTACGATTTGATGAATTTCATTTTCTACATAATCATATTCTTTATCTTTGAGCATTGCGATATTGATTACCATATCAATTTCTTGAGCGCCTTTTTCAATAGCATCTTTAGTTTCAAAAACTTTTACTTCTGTAGTATTAGCACCAAGAGGGAAGCCGATTACAGTACATACTTTAACATCTGTATTTTTTAATTCCTGATGAGCAAGTGCAACCCAGCAAGGATTTACGCAAACGGAAGCAAAATCATAAGTTTTAGCTTCAGCGATTAATTTTAAAATGCTTTCTTTATTTGTATTAGGTTTTAAAGCTGTGTGGTCGATTAATTTATTGATGTTCATTATAAATACTCCTTTAGATGTTTATTTCATATATTTATTATTTATTTATATTAATGGAGGATAATTTTTATTTTTTTAAATCTTCTTTAGTGAAAGCACCTGGTAAGATTTCGTCCATAGTTTTTACAATATATTCTGTAGGATTTTTGCCTAAGATGATTTTTATATCTTTAGTGGCAAATTCTACAATTACTTGACGGCAGATACCGCATGGATAAGTGTAATCATTTTCTACACCAACAATGGCGATAGCTTTAATTTTTTGATGACCTTCAGAAATGGCTTTGAAGATAGCTGTTCTTTCAGCACAATTAGTAGCTCCGTAAGAAGCGTTTTCTATATTGCAACCAGTATAGATTGTATCGTCTTCAGTGAGTACAGCAGCGCCTACTTTAAAATTAGAATATGGAGTGTAAGCATTAGCACGGCCTTCATAAGCTTTTTTTACTAATAAATCACAATTTATCATGATGAAATCCTCCTATTAATCTATTTAATATTAAAATTTAAAATTAAAAGAAAATTCAAGTTTCATTTCTTAAGTTCATTATAATTCATAAATGAACAAATGTAAATAGTAAAATGAAAATAATTTCAAAAAATATTTTATTAGCTTAAAAAGATAATTTATAAAGTAAAAATAAGAATTCTTGATTTAAATAATTAAAATTTGCTATAATGTATCTTTAGATTAAAAAAAGAAGGTGATTACAATTATTTTTAATGAATTGACTATAAATGATAAAGATAGATTAGATAGCTTTTTTAAATTAAACTATCATGAAAATTCTCATTTGAATTTTACAAATTTATTTATGTGGCGCAAAGCTTATAACATTATGTGGTGTATTGAAGATGATATTTTATATTTCAAAGCTAAATTCCATGATAGTGAATTTGCACTTCAGCCACTTTGTAAAAAAGATAGATTATTTGAAGCTATTGATAAATTAAAAGCATATTTTAATGATAAGAATATAGAATTCACACTTTCTGGCTTAGAAGAAAATATCGTTGAAGAATTAAAAAATTATCCTAATGGAGAATTTGAGTTTTCAACTAATCGTGATGATGATGATTATGTCTATAATGCTATAGATTTAATAAATTTATCAGGAAGAAAATTCCATTCTAAGAAAAATCATTTGAATAGTTTCCGAAAAAATTATCCAGAAGCTAAATATTTGCCAATTAATAATGATATAATAACATTATGTAAGATAACGATTAATGGTTGGTATAAAAAACGTTTAGCGCTTACCCCTGATGACCCATTTATCGGAGCTGAACGAGATGCTATCATTGAAGTGCTTAATAATTTTGAGCAGTTAAAATTAAAAGGTGGAGCATTATTTTTGGTTAATAAAGTAATGGCATTTACTTTTGGTGAGCAGTTAAATGAAGATACAGCTGTTATTCACGTAGAAAAAGCTGATCCAGATGTCAATGGTGCTTATACTGCAATAAATCAGGCTTTTGTGGCTAATACTTGGCAAGATATGACTTATATCAATCGTGAAGAGGATATGGGTATTGAAGGTTTAAGAAAAGCAAAAGAGTCTTATCGCCCTGTGAAGATGATTAAAAAATTTACAGCTATTTTTAAAGGATAATTCTCTAAATACAGTTGGCAAGGTATAAAGATTAAGTTATAATAAAACTTAATGTGTTTATAGGGAGATTATCTATTTAATGAACAAAGTTATTGTTAAAATTAACAGTAAACAAAAAAATGATAAACAAAATACAATAAAAATGAAGGCATTGGCTAATGCTTATACAAAAAATGGTATTTTGTATGTCATTTATAAAGAAAAAGATTTAAATGAAGAAAAAGAAACTTCAACGATGTTGAAAATACAGGAAAATAGCCTGACGCTTACGCGAACTGGTGGCGTACAACAACAGCAAGTTTTTGTCGAAGGAAAAGAAAGTGTAAGCGATTATATAACACCTTATGGTAATTTAAAAATGAAGGTAAAGACACATCGTTTGGAAATAATTACAGGCATGAAATCTACTATAAAAATAGATTATGCTTTATATATAAATAATAGTTGGCAAAGTGATAATGAACTTATGATTAGATTAGAGCCAGCAAATTGAGTTTACTAATGATATATTGCTAATATACAATTAATATAGAGATAAATATAAAACTTAGGAGGATTTTGATTGGATACTAAAGATTTGCTTATACAAGCCATCAAAGATGCAGTTGCAAAAGCTATAGCTGAGCAGGCACTTCCTGAAGGACAGTTACCTACTGTTATTTTAGAAGTACCACCAAAGAAAGAATTAGGTGATTTCGCATCTAATATTGCTATGCAATCAGCTAGAGTTTTTCATGTAGCACCAAGAAAAATTGCTGAAGAAATTGTAAGCCGTTTAGATGCTACTTTTTTGGAAAAAACAGAAATTGCAGGACCTGGATTTATTAATTTTTACTTAAAATCTGATGTTATTTATGATGCTTTAGCTAATTTATTAAAAGCTGGCAGTGAATATGGTAATTTACCAAAACAAGAAACACCAAGAATTCAAGTAGAATATGTAAGTGCTAACCCTACTGGTCCACTTCATGTAGGTCATGGTCGTGGAGCTGCTTTTGGTAGTGCTTTAGTAAATCTTATGCGTGCAGCAGGATATAATGTTTCTAGTGAATATTATATAAATGATGCTGGTAAACAGATTGATAACTTGGCATTATCTGTAAATGCTCGTTATCTTGAATTATTGGGTAAAGAAGTAGAGTTCCCAGAAAATGGTTACCATGGTCAAGACATCATTGAAACAGCAAAACGCATTATCGCTAAAGATGGTGATAAATATTTAAATATGTCTGATGAAGAAAGATTATCCATCTTTAAAGAATTAGCATTAAAAGAAAAATTAGCAGCATTAAAAGAAGATTTAGCTGCATTTAATGTTCATTTTGATGTATGGTTCAGTGAAAGAACACTTCATCCAGATGCTGTTAATGCTGTTTGTGATAAACTTTTAGCTAATGGCAACATGTATAAACAAGATGGTGCTTTATGGCTAAAATCCACTGCTTATGGTGATGATAAAGACCGCGTAGTTATTCGTGATAATGGTGTGCCTACTTATTTAGCAGCAGATATTGCATACCATGATAATAAATTTGAACGTAAATTTGATAAACTCATCAATATTTGGGGTGCTGACCACCATGGTTATGTTTGCCGTGTAAAAGCAGCAATGGCAGCACTTGGTTATAATGCTGATGATTTAGAAGTTTTATTATTACAAATGGTAAGCCTCTATCGTGATGGTGAACTTGTAAAAATGTCTAAACGTACAGGTCAAAGCGTAACTTTATCTGAATTAATCGAAGAAGTAGGTGCTGATGCAGCTCGTTTCTTCTTTATCATGCGTTCTTTAGACAGTCAGCTTGATTTTGATTTAAACTTAGCAAAATCTCAATCTAATGAAAATCCTGTATACTATGTTCAATATGCTTATGCTCGTATTTGTAGTATTTTCCGTCAAATGAAAGAAGCTGGTATTGAAACAACTGAAAATCCACAGCTTTCTTTATTGACAGATGAAGCAGAAATTGCTTTAATTAAAAAGTTATTATCTTATTCAGATGAAATTGCAACAGCAGCTAAAAATAAAGCACCACATCGTATTGCAACATATGTACATGATTTAGCATCTATGTTCCATAGTTTCTATAATAAATGCCGTATTTTAGGTGTAGATGCAAAATTAGCAGGAGCAAGACTTGCTCTTTGTTTAGCAGTAAAATATGTATTAGCTCATGCACTTGCAATTTTAGGTGTTAATGCACCAGAAAAAATGTAATAATTTTTAATGTAAATGATAATTGGGAGGAAATACTTGATGGATTTTCTGCATAGTTCAGAAACAGATGTAGCATACTATATCTTAAATTTAGCTAATAAACCTATCTTTTTTAAAGACCTTATTTTAGAAGTAATAGAGAAAAAATGTAAACCAGTGCAGTCCTTATCTGCTTCTATATCTGAAGTATATACACTTATTAATATGGACGCTCGTTTTCAACATACAGGTAATGGTATGTGGGGTCTTGTAGAATGGAATCCACCAGAAACAAAACGTAGTAGTGTTTCTAGTAGTTCTTCTAGCACTAGCAAAATGAAAGCAATGTCCAACAGACGTCGTACTTCTTTATTAGAAGGCATTCAAGACGATACAGATAAAGCATAATTTAGATATATAGAGGAGGAGTTTTTTTAATGGCAAAGTATATATTTGTTACTGGCGGTGTAGTTTCTTCTTTAGGTAAAGGTATCACAGCAGCTTCTTTAGGTCGTTTATTAAAAAGCCGTGGTATTAAAGTAACAATTCAAAAATTTGACCCATATATTAACATTGACCCAGGTACTATGAGTCCTTATCAGCATGGTGAAGTTTTCGTAACAGAAGATGGTGCAGAAACTGACCTTGACCTTGGACATTATGAACGTTTTATTGATATCAATCTTACAAAAAATTCTAACGTAACTACTGGTAAAATTTACTGGTCTGTATTAAATAAAGAACGTCGTGGTGATTACCTCGGTAAAACTGTTCAGGTAATTCCACATATCACAAATGAAATTAAACAACGTGTATATGACGTTGCTGCTCATGATGATGCAGATGTAGTTATCACTGAAATCGGTGGTACAGTAGGGGATATCGAAAGTCTTCCATTCCTCGAAGCTATTCGTCAGGTTAAAAAAGAAGTAAGTAAACACGATGTATTATACATTCATGTAACTTTAATTCCATTTATCTCTGCTGCTGGCGAATTAAAAACAAAACCAACTCAGCATAGCGTAAAAGAACTTCGTAGCATTGGTATTCAGCCAGATATTCTTGTTTGCCGTACAGAACAAGAACTTTCTAAAGATATGAAAGAAAAATTAGCTCTTTTCTGTGACGTAGATGCAGATGCAGTTATCCAGAATATGACAGCTTCTACAATTTATGAAGTACCTTTAATGATGCAAAAAGAAGGTCTTGATAAAATTGTTCTTGAAAAATTAGAAATGGATTATCGCCCAGCTCATATGGAAGAATGGGAACGTATGGTTCATCGCATTAAAAATCCTGCAAATAAAGTAAAAATTGCTGTTGTAGGTAAATATGTAGAATTACCAGATGCATATATTTCTGTTACAGAAGCATTACATCATGCAGGCATCTACAATTCTACAGATGTAAAAATCAAATGGGTTAACGCTGAAGAAATTGAAAAAGAAGGCACTGATTTAAGCGACGTATTTGCAGGTTGCAAAGGTATCTTAGTACCAGGTGGTTTCGGCGATCGTGGTGTTGAAGGTAAAATTTCCGCAATTAAATACGCTCGTGAAAATAAAATCCCATTCTTAGGTTTATGCCTTGGTATGCAATGTTCTGTTATTGAATTTGCTCGTCATGTATGTGGTATGGAAGATGCTCATAGCTCTGAATTCAATCCAGAAACAAATCATCCAGTAATCGCTTTAATGTCTTCTCAGATCAATGTTGAAGATAAAGGTGGTACAATGAGACTTGGTTCTTATCCATGTAAAGTAACACCAGGTACAAAAACTTATGAAGCTTATGGCAGTGAATTAATTCATGAACGTCATCGTCATCGTTTTGAATTCAACAATGAATTTAAACAAGAACTCACTGATGCTGGTCTTGTAATTGCTGGTGTTTGCCCAGATAATGGACTTGTAGAAATCGTAGAAGTAAAAGATCATCCTTGGTTTGTAGCTTCTCAGTTCCATCCAGAATTAAAATCTCGTCCAAATAATCCACAACCATTATTCCGTGACTTTGTAAAAGCAGCTTTAGCTGTAGGTAAATAATAAATATGCTATTAAATAGAGTAGAGATAGATTCTCTACTCTATTTTTTTATAAGTTTTTTTTTATAGTGCTATCAGAAAAATTCCTACAAAAAAATTAGAATTTTGCCGATATAACAAATAAACAGAATATGCGATAATTATTTACGGAATAATTATTGACATACTCCCCATGCCTAAAGGCAGGGGATTTTTGGATACAAACGATACTTGCCTACTAAAATAGCAGGTCTTACTATATCTCTCCAAAGAAGGTTGATG